>JAFKKQ010000055.1 GCA_017304505.1 Hyphomicrobiales bacterium
GTAGGAAGTAATGAGTCAATAGTAGAAATTATACAATAAAAAAAGATGCCCCTCTTAGGGGCAACAGACCAAAGTTTCATCATACCCTTACCAGGGTACTCCTCTTCGGTAGTCCAGTTTATTATATATAAGTGGAGGGTATCAAGCAAGTGGCACGTATAAAAAAATTCCGGGTTTCTTTTATCTGGAGCCAAACAGTTACCGGTTTGCTAGAAGAATGGCCGGATCCAGCTCCCTACACTTTCCTGGGACGTGCCTCTGACTACCAGAAGTGGTTTTCAGATATTCGGGCTTTGCGAAATACAGAATTAAATTTGCCCTGGATTAAGGAAACTCATCATTTTTGGCTTTATTATCTTGAAAAAAGTAAAACAGATAGTCTTAATTTAGTAAAAGAAAAAGAGGCCTGGCGGGCTCTGGTGCCTTTCAGAAAACAATTGCCTACCAGACAATTTTTACCACCTGCTCCAAACCAACCCCCATATCCCCGCTTTCAGGCGGAAGCTTTCTTTTATCCTCATGGTCTGGCGATTGTAATAACTCTTAATTGGGAGGGTGATTTTGAACTGAACAAACTTGTTACGGAAGCAATGGCCTGGCGGTGGCAAGAATGTTACGTGGATAGTGTGGGAAATCCAGCAACGCTGGACGAACTGGCCGAACGCGTGCTCGCGGGCCTCGACCCCGTGGCCGTCGAGTCCGTGCTCACACAGCTCGGGCTGGCGCGCGAGAACCTGCGGCAAGCGATTGCCGAAAAATCATCACAGGACGATGTGACGCGTTATGGCTGAGCAGCCCTCACTGAAAGTTGTCCCCGAGACACCGGCGGCGGCCGATGGCACGCCCGCCGCGGACAAGCCGGCTTCGAAATGGTCGCGCAAGCGGATCCGAACGATCCTGCTGGTCGTCGTGCCGACGATCGCCGTGCTTGCGGGCGCGGCGCTCTACCTTGGCTCCGGCCGATACATCTCCACCGATAACGCCTACGTCGGCGCGCAGAAGGTCCTGATCACCCCGGACATTTCCGGCAAGATCGCCGGCGTGACCGTGCGCGAAGGCCAGCACGTCAAGGCCGGCGATGAATTGTTCGAGATCGACCCGCAACCGTACCAACTCGCGGTCGATCAGGCCAAGGCCAAGCTTGTCACCGTGCGGACCGACTTTGCGAATTTGAAAAGCAATGTCAGGTCCCTCGACAACCTGGTCGAGCTTGGCGAGAAGAATGTCGATCTCAAGCAACGCGATGTCGATCGCAAACAGACCCTGGCCAAAACCAACGCCGGCTCGCAGTCGGACCTGGACACCTCGCTCGCCGCGCTGGTGATGGCCAAGCTGCAGCTTCAACTCGGCGAAGAGCAGCGCAACAACAGCCTCAATCAGCTTCTCGGCAAACGCGATCTGCCGATCGAGCAGTTTCCGCCCTACCAGCAGGCACAGGCGGCGCTCGCGCAGGCGCAGCGCGATCTCGATCACACGGTGTTGCGCGCGCCGATCGACGGCATGGCGACGCAGGTCGACAACATCCAGCTTGGCCGCTTCGTCGCGGCCGGAACGCCGGTGTTCGCCGTGATCGACGACAGCGCGCCTTGGGTCGATGCCAACCCCAAGGAAACCGACATCACCTATCTGAAGGTCGGGCAGCGCGTTGAGGTCGATGTCGACACATTCCCCAACCACACGTTCCACGGCACCGTGCAATCGGTGAGCCCCGGCACGGGCGCGCAATTCGCCATCCTGCCGCCGCAGAACGCCAGCGGAAACTGGGTCAAGGTGGTGCAACGCGTGCCCGTGCGCATCCAACTCGACCGCGATCCGATGAACAGCCAGCTTCGCGCCGGCATGAGCACCACCGTCGAGATCGACACCGGGCGGACGTGGTTCGGCAGGCTGGCCGGCGCGGAGACCAAGCCCGACCCGAAATCACAGGCCGAATCCCAGGCCAGATCTCAGGTCAAGTCTCAAGCCAAATCTGAACCCAAGTCTCAACCCAAACCAGAAGCCGTGCCGGAACAGTCTAAGAAGTCATGATCCGTATCGCCGCAGGCATGTCGCCGAACGCACGCCGCACCATGCTGACGGTGTGCGCGATGACGGCGACCATCATGCAGGCGCTCGACACCACCGTCGCCAACGTCGCCTTGCCCTACATGCAGGGCAGCCTTTCGGCCTCGCTCGACCAGATCAACTGGGTGCTGACCTCCTATATCGTGGCGTCCGCGATCATGACGGCGCCGATCGGCTGGATGTCCGACCGCTTCGGCCGCAAGCGGCTGTTCGTCATCTGCTGCGCCGGGTTCACCGCGGCCTCGCTGCTCTGCGCGCTGTCGCAGGACATTGGCGCGATGGTCACGGCACGGCTGCTGCAAGGCGCGTTCGGCGCCGCGCTGGTGCCTCTGTCGCAATCGGTGATGCTCGACGCCTATCCCGCCGAACAGCGCGGACAGGCGATGGCGATCTGGGGCATGGGCGTGATGCTTGGGCCGATCATGGGGCCGACGCTCGGCGGCTTCCTCACCGACCAATATAGCTGGCATTGGGTATTCCTCATCAACCTGCCGGTCGGCATCGTGACGGTGCTGGGTCTGCTGGTGTTCATGGACGAGACCCGCAAGCAGGAGGACATGCGCTTCGACTGGTTCGGCTTCCTGGCGCTGGCCGTCGGCATCGGCGCGCTGCAACTGCTGCTCGACCGCGGCGAACAGGTCGGCTGGTACGATTCCGGCGAGATCATTATCGAAACGATCATCTCTGCCGCCGGCTTCTATTTCTTCTTCGCCCATTCGCTGACCACCGACGAGCCGTTCGTCCGCTTCGAGCTGTTCTACGACCGCAACTTCGCCGCCTCCTGCCTGTTCATGGCGGCCATCGGCGTGGTGCTCTACGGCGTCATGGCGTTGATCACGCCGTTCATGCAAAACCTGCTCGGCTATCCGATCATGACTGCAGGATATCTGCTCGGCGCGCGCGGCGTCGGCACGCTGTTCGCGATGATGCTGGTGGGCCGACTGCTCCGCTTCATCGAAGCGCGCACGCTGGTGGGCTTGGGCTTCCTGATCTCGGCGGCAACGCTCTACGCCATGATCGGCTTCACCACCGACACGTCGGCGGAAACCATTGTTGTGCTCGGTGTGATCCAGGGCGTGGGTTTGGGCCTGGTGTTCGTGCCCCTGAGCACGGTTGCCTTCACCACTTTGCCGAGCCATCTGCGGACCAGCGGCACCGCCATGCTGACATTGGTGCGCAACATCGGCAGTTCGGTCGGCATCTCGATGGTGATCGCGACGCTCACCAGCACCACCACGGTGATGCACGCACGCCTCGCCGAGGATATCACACCGTTCAACAATGCGCTGCAGCAGGCCGGCTCGATGCTGAGCACGGCGACCGATCAGGGACGCGCCCTGCTCGATCTCATGCTGACGCAGCAGGCGACGATCATTTCCTACGACAACACGTTCAAGCTGCTGATGGTCTTGACGCTGGCCGTGCTGCCGCTGGTTCTGCTCATCGGCTCGTCACGGACGCAACCGGGCGCCGAAACCGAAGTCCACGCGATGGAGTAGCGCGGCTATCCGCCGAACTCCGCTCTGATCCTGGCGCTGTGCTCACCGATGCCCGGCACCGGGCGATAGGACCGCGTCTCGCCAGCCCATTGTGCCGGCGGCGCCGGATAGGAGATCGGGCCGCCCGGCGAACCCACCGCAATACGGCGCAGATGCGGATGTTGCCCCAGCTCCGCCGGGCCGTTGACGCGGCCGAAGGCGATATCGGCCGCGGCGAGCTTTTCCACCAGCGGGCCGACATCGAGCGCGCCGAAGGCCGCAGAAACCAATCCATCGGTTTCCGCGCGATGCTTCACCCGCGCAATGTTGGTGGCAAACTTCGGATCGGTGGCAAGCGCTGCATTGCCAAGAACCTTTTCCGCGAGCACCCGCCATTCACGGTCGCTCTGGATCGAGATCAGGATGTCGGCGCCGTCCTTCGCCTTGAACACGCCATAGGGTGCGATGGAGGTGTGCGCCAGGCCCACGCGCTTGGGCGGCGAGCCGCCCTCGTGCTGCAAGAGCGGCGTCGCCATCCAGTCGGCGATGGTGTCGAACATCGACACCGAAATCGCCGCGCCTTCGCCGGTGCGTCCGCGCGCGATCAGCGCCTCGAGGATCGCCTGATAGGCATTCATGCCGGAGCCGATGTCGCACACCGACACGCCGACGCGCGCCGGCGCCTCCGGCCCGCCGGTGAGCGAGGCGAGGCCGGCCTCGGCCTGGATCAGCATGTCGTAGGCTTTTCGCTGCGCGTAGGGACCAGACTCGCCATAGCCCGAAACCGAACAGGCAATCAGCCGCGGGTAATCGCGCCGCAAGCGTTCGATGGCAAAGCCAAGCTTGGCGACGGCACCGGGCTTGAGGTTCTGGATGAAGATATCGGCCTTCGCCAGCATCGCTTCGAGCAGGGCCTTGTCCTCAGCCTTGGCGAGGTCGAGCACCAGCGATTCCTTGCCGCGGTTGAGCCAGACGAAATAGCTCGCCTGGCCTTTGGCGAGCGCATCGTAGCCGCGGGCGAAATCGCCTTCCGGCCGTTCGATCTTGATCACGCGCGCGCCGGCATCGGCCAGGCGGCACGAGCACATCGGCGCAGCCACGGCCTGCTCCAGCGAGACGACGAGAATGCCTTCAAGGGGAAGTGTCATGAAAAAACCTATCGTGCATCATTCGGCGCAAGCTCAACCCGGCCGTTGTTCATGGCGATGGCGTCGCGGCCAACGACACGGCAGCGATAGCTGAGAACGCGGCCGTCACGCCAGATTTCGGTCCGAATCGTCTCACCGGGCACGACGGGCGAGGAGAACCGGCCGGAGATCGCGACCACGCGGTTCGCGTCGCCGTCGCACGCGGCCTTCACCACCGCGTGACCGGCCACACCGAAGGTCGCGGCGCCATGCAGAATCGGCCGCTCGTAACCCGCCTTGCGCGCGATCTCCGGATCAACATGCAAGGCGTTCGGATCGCCGGTGAGCCGGTAGATCAGCGCCTGTTCCGGCCGCGTGGTGAGGTCGCAAACCATATCCGGCGCGCGCTCAGGGATCGGATGCACGGACGGCGTCGCATGCTGCGGACCGCCGAAGCCGCCATCACCGCGGCAGAACGTGGTCTGCGTGATGGTCGCAAGCAGCATGCCGCTCGCTTTCTCGGTGACCGCTCGCTCGGAATAGACCAGCGCGCCTTTGCCCGGTCCCTTGTCGATCACATCAAGAATGCGGGTTCGCCCGATCACCGTTCCCGAAACCGGAATGGGTTTGTGGATGCGCACGCCCTGCTCGCCATTGACGAGCTTCACCCAGTCAATACCGGTGTCGAGATCGCGCGCCCAGAATCCGGGATAGCCAAGCACCGTGGGATAGGTCGGCAGCGTCTTGAGCCGCTGTTCGTACACATAGGCGAGATCGCGCGCATCCATCGGATCGTGGCCGACGCCAACGCCCAGGGCATAGAGGATCGTGTCGCGCTCGGTGTAGCTGTGCTCAGCGTCGGGGATTTTCAGCGCGAGAAGCTTGTCGTAATTGATGGTCATTGCCGCCACGCCCTCAAATCGGATCCCAGGCGAACACGTCGCCCGAGCGGTCGAGCGGCGTGAACGACGGCCCGAACGCCCCCTTGAGCTGGGCGTCGAGCTTCTCCGGCGTCCAGCCGTCGGCGCGGTGGATCGAGCGGATCGGGCGGGGCTGGTTGAACAGGAAAATCTCGTTGTTGCGCACCGAGAAAATCTGTCCGGAAACGCCTTCCGCACGATCGGAGCCGAGATAGACCACGAGCGGCGCGATCTTTTCCGGCGTCATCTGCTGCAGCCTGGCGACGCGCTCCTTTTCGGCGTCGGTTTCCGTCGGGATCGAACCGATCATGCGGCCCCAGGCGAACGGCGCGATGGCGTTGGAGCGCACATTGAAGCGCTGCATGTCGAGCGCGATGCCGCGCGAAAGCCCGACGATGCCCATTTTCGCCGCCATGTAGTTGGCCTGGCCGAAGTTGCCGATCAGCCCCGACGTCGAGGTCATGTGTACCATCGCGCCGGAGCCCTGCTCACGGAAGTGCGTGGCGCAGGCCCGGCTCATGCCGAACGAGCCGTGCAGATGCACCGCGATGACATCGGACCAGTCCGACCAGCTCATGCGATGGAAAATCTTGTCGCGCAGAATGCCGGCGTTGTTGACCAGGATGTCGACCCGGCCGAACGTTTCGACCGCCGACGCCACGATCTTGTCGGCGTTCTGCGGCTCGCCGATGGACAGCGTCGAGGCGGCGGCCTGTCCGCCCTTGGCCTTGATCTCGTCCACCACCTGCTGCGCCGGTCCGGCGTCGCCGCCCGACCCGTCGAGCGCAACGCCGACATCGTTGACCACGACCTTGGCGCCTTCCGCCGCCATCAGAAGCGCGATGGCGCGGCCGATGCCCCGCCCCGCACCGGTGACGATGGCGACCTTTCCTTCGACAATGCCAGACATTCGTGTTTCCCGATCCTCACCACAAACTCGGAGCGTCACCCCCGGGCTCGACCGGGGTCCAGCTTTCTTTCTTTTGAAGAGAAGATGGATCGCCGGGTCAAGTGCTTAACCCGGCGATGACGGCGGAGCATGATACGGACGCCGTGCGGAACGGTTGCTCCGGTCAGCGCCCCCAAACCTCCTCGGCCACCTCCACAATGAGCCGCAGCTTGGCCCACTGCTCGTCCTCGGTCAGCGTGTTGCCTTCCTCGGTTGAGGCGAAACCGCACTGGCCCGACAGGCAGAGTTGGTCGATGTCGCAGAACTTCGCTGCCTGCTCGATGCGACGTTTTAGTTCGTCCTTCGATTCGAGCTTGCCGGTCTTGGTGGTGACGAGGCCGAGCACGACCTGCTTGCCTTTGGGCAAAAGACGCAGCGGCTCGAAGCCGCCGGCGCGCTCGGTGTCGTACTCCATGAAGTAGCCGTGCACGTTGATCTTGTTGAACAGCACCTCGGCTTCGGCCTCGTAGCCGCCCGTCCCCATGAAGGTCGATTTGTAGTTGCCGCGACACAGATGCATGGTGATCGTCATGTCGGGCGGAATGTCCGACATCGCCACGTTGATCAGGTCGGCGTAGAGCGGCCCGAGCTTGTCCGGGTCGTCGCCGCGATCGCGCATCTGCTGGCGATAGTGGTCGTCGCACAGCATGGCGATGAACACCTCATCAAGCTGCAGATAACGGCAGCCGGCGTCGGCAAAGCCGCGCACGGCTTTCTTGTAAGCCTGGCCGAGATCGTCCCAGAAGCGGTCCATCGACGGATACGCCGTCTTGTCGATCGGCGTCCGCGACGGGCGGCCGTAGATCGCCGACGGCGCGGGAATGGTGATCTTCGGCATCCGCGTGGTGTGGGCGGCAACAAACTTGAAATGCTCGACCATCGGATGCGGGCCGGCCATGCCGAGCTTGCCCGTGACCTGCACGCCTTCGTTGCGCGTCGTCACCGCCGCAAAATGGATGCCGGCGTCCATGGCGTGCTTTTGCGCGCCGTCGAGGCCCCAGAGAAAATCGAGATGCCACCACGACCGGCGGAACTCGCCGTCGGTCACAGCCTGAAGGCCAACCTCCTCCTGCTTCTTGATGACGCGCTCGATCTCGCGGTCCTCGATCGCCTTGAGCTGCTCGGCCGTGATCTCGCCCTTGGCGCGCTTCGCCCGCGCGTCATGCAGGGCCGCGGGACGCAACAGGCTCCCGACATGATCGGCACGGAACGGAGGTTTGGTGCGCTTCATGGGGCTTCACTCCTTCAGACGACATCCACAGAGGATAGCCGGATGCCGCGGATGCGCGACGGAAACTGGCAATGACCCGGCGATCCGCAAGGATAGCGCGCCCGCCAAACGAAATCACCGGGCGCGGCGCATGACGCCGGCCCGGTGAGATCATAACCGCCGTTTACGGTCCGGTGTCGGCGCTATCTCGCCTTCTCATAAGGATAGATCACATTGCCGGTCTTGTACTCCGGCGGGTAGATGATCGGCAGCGTATCGAGCTTGCGGAATTCCTCGATGCTGTTGCTCTTGATGCCCTGGAATTGGGCCGCCAGCACCCGCTCCGTCGCCCACTCGCCGTTCTTGCCGAACTTCACGTCGCCAACCGTGGTCTTGAACGTGGTCTTGCGGATGTAGTCGGCGAGCTTGCCGTCGTCGAGCGACTTGGTGGCGTTCACCGCGTCGCCCAGCACCTGCAGGTAGGCATAGGCCCACACCGGCATGTAATAACCGAGCGGATCGACACCCTCGGCTGC
>JAFKKQ010000056.1 GCA_017304505.1 Hyphomicrobiales bacterium
CGCCGCGCTCGGGACCGTTCTGCTGAAAGAGCGTTTTGCATCCTGGCAATGGCTCGGCGTGGCGCTGGGCTTCGCCGGTGTCATTCTGGGAGTGCCGCTCACGCTCGGCACCGGCAATCTGGCGTTGCTGGGTCTGAGCCTGTTCGGGCTCACGGCCGGCACACTCTGCCTCAAGCGATTTTGCGTCGACGTGCCGCCGTTTGAATCGACCGCCGTGCAACTCGTCGGCGGCGCGCTGGCTGCGACGTTATTGATGATCCTGTTCGAAACGCCGCACTGGCATTGGACAGCCCGTTTCGTCGGTGCGCTTGCATGGAACACACTGGCCATGTCGATCTTCGGCATGGCGATCTACAACCTGATGCTCGATCGCTACGGCGCCGGCCGCGCATCATCCGGTTTCTTTATCGTCCCCGGGGCCTCTGCATTGATGGCGTTCATCCTGCTCAGCGAGCATCTCTCGGCCATGACATTGGCGGGCCTTGCTGCCGCGACGGTCGGAGTCGCGCTGGTTTGGTGGCGCCCCACACGAACCGGCTAAATCAAGGAACCTCTCGCCCGCTGCTTTGTTAACTCCGCGATCAAGCGACGGAGGTACGCATCATGGGCTTCGGACGAGGTTTGCTGCTGTGGCTGCTTGGCATTCCGCTGCCGATCATCATTCTGTTGGCCATTTTCTGGCACAACTGAGCGCAACCTCAATAAGCAGCACCGAGCATCGAAGGAACGCCCAAACGCGGCCCGCAGCCTAACCGCTGCGGGCCGCGCTCCATTGGCGGGGCAGAGCTGCGGCGCTGCGCCATGTCACAAAAATGGAGAAAGAAAAGAGGGGAAAGCGGGCATAAATCGCCTCACGCTTGCACGACTGCCTCTATCGGCTTCACAATAGCTCACTGCAAACAATGGCTGGAGGTGCACGATGTACAAGTTTGAGGTCTACAAAGACAAGGCTGGCGAATTCCGTTTTCGCTTCAAGGCATCGAACGGCGAGACAATGTTCAGTTCGGAAGGTTACAAGGCCAAGACATCCGCCCTCAGCGCGATCGAGTCGATCAAGAAAAATGCGCCTGGCGCGACCGTCGAAGACAAGGGTTGAATCCGGGCTTTCATCCGAATTCCGACCTGTCGTAAAGACCGGAGGCCGGGCACGCTGTGGCGCTTGCCCGGCTCACATCCGGAACACACCAAACTTCGTCTCAGGAATCGGCGCATTCAGCGCGGCGGCGAACGATAACGCCAGCACGCGGCGCGTTTCGCCCGGCAGGATGATGCCGTCATCCCACACCCGCGCGGTCGCATAATAGGGGTTGCCCTCGTCCTCGTATTGCGCGCGGATCGGCGCCTTGAAAGCCTCCTCCTCGTCCGCGCTCCAAGCCTTGCCTTCCGCTTCCAGGTTGTCGCGCCGCACGGTCGCCAGCACCGAAGCGGCCTGCTCCCCTCCCATCACCGAAATGCGCGCGTTCGGCCAGGTGAACAAAAACCGCGGGCCGTAAGCACGCCCGCACATGCCGTAATTGCCAGCGCCAAAGCTGCCCCCGACAATCAGAGTGACCTTCGGCACCTGGGCACAAGCGACAGCCGCCACCATCTTCGCGCCGTCCTTGGCGATCCCGCTGGCCTCATAATCGCGGCCGACCATGAAGCCCGCGATGTTTTGCAGGAACAGCAATGGAATGCGACGCTGACAGCACAGTTCGATGAAATGCGCAGCTTTGAGCGCGCTCTCCGAAAACAGGATGCCGTTGTTGGCGAGAATGCCGATTGGGATTCCAGCCAGGTGCGCAAAACCGGCGATAAGCGTCGTACCGTATAATGCCTTGAATTCATCAAAATCCGAACCATCGACCAGTCGCGCGATGATTTCGCGGGCGTCGACCTGCTTGCGAAGATCGAAAGGCACGATGCCGTCCAGTTCGGCGGGGTCATATTTCGGTTCGCGCGGCACTGCCAATGGCGTGTCCGCCATCCGCCGAATGTTGAGGTTGGCGACCACACGGCGCGCCAGCAGCAAGGCGTGATTGTCGTCCGCCGCCATGTGATCGGCGACGCCGGAGTGCCGCGCATGCACATCGGCGCCACCCAGTTCCTCGGCTGATACCACCTCTCCCGTCGCAGCCTTCACCAGCGGCGGCCCGCCAAGGAAGATCGTGCCTTGCCCCTTCACGATGATGGTCTCGTCGCTCATCGCCGGCACGTAGGCGCCGCCCGCGGTGCACGAGCCCATCACCACCGCGATCTGCGGAATGCCCAGCGCGGACAACGTCGCCTGGTTGTAGAAAATGCGGCCGAAGTGCTCGCGGTCGGGAAACACTTCGGTCTGATGCGGCAGGTTGGCGCCGCCGGAATCGACAAGGTAGATGCACGGCAGCCGGTTCTCGCGCGCGATCTCCTGAGCCCGGAGATGCTTCTTCACCGTCATCGGATAGTAGGTGCCACCCTTGATCGTGGAATCGTTGCACACGATCGCGCACTCCCGGCCTTCGATGCGGCCGATACCGGTAATCAAACCTGCACCGTGGATCGCGTCGTCATACATGCCGTTTGCGGCAAGCGGCGATAATTCGAGGAACGGACTTCCCGGATCGAGCAATCGCATCACGCGATCGCGCGGCAGCAACTTTCCGCGCGACACGTGACGGTCACGCGCGCGTTGCGACCCGCCAAGCGCAGCCTCCGCGCGCCTGGCATGCAGCTCCTGTGCAAGCACCCGCATTCGCGCCGCGTTCGCGGCAAATTCCGCAGAGCTCAAATCGATATTGGATGCAATCGGCAAACGATTCCTCCTGCGAATCCAGAGCTCAAATCTATCGTGAACGAAGCTTCAGAGTGGAACAAAAAATGAAACTTTTGACAGCTTCGGAACGATCCACACGACAGGGACGTTTTCCGTGGAGCCGATCGTAATCGGCCTTCCATCACTTCCAGAGGACGGTAAGGAGAAACGAAATGAAAAAACCGCTTCTAGCTACAGTGGCCGCAGCGGCTCTTGTCGCAAGCTCGGGATTTGCAATGGCACAAGGCACGGCCAAGGAACCATCCGCTCCAAAGGCCGGTGCAACCGAAATGCACAAGAGTGGTGCCGATATGCACCGAGGTTCCGCGGATATGCACAACGGCGCCCGGATGAAAGGCGAATCGGGCACCACCGGCCAAGGCTCCGACATGAAAGGTGATGTCGATACGCAAGCAAAACCCGGGAGCCGCTCCGAGGGCAAATCCGATCATCGGTCGAACATGAAGTCCGAAAGCCGGCCGAATGCTGCAGAACGCAAGACCGATGAACAGTCCAACAAACGCCGGACCGAGGAGCGATCCAACACCAGAACGCGGGCTCAGGATGAAAGGCAGCCCGGATCGAAGGCAGCGCAGGACCACAAGGGCTCCAGCGCCACAACCGGCCAGGGTGCCGCAGCATCGGCCCCCGTTACGCTGACGACCGAGCAGAAAACCTCCGTCCGCAAAACGATGATCGAGTCGAGAGACGCGCCGCGGGTGGAGCGCAACAATATCAAGTTCAACATCAGCGTCGGCACGGTGGTGCCGCGGTCCGTCCACATCGTCGCGGTGCCTGATACGCTGATTAGAATTCACCCGGCGTGGCGCGGATACCGCTACTTCGTGGTCGGCGACGAGATCATTATCGTCGAACCCCGCACGTTCAAGATCATCGCGGTTCTCGACGTCTAACCCACGCCCCACCCCGAACAACACAAGGGGCGGCTCCTGTGGGGCCGCCCTTTGTGCCATCCTTGGGCTATACTGGGCCGATGCGACGACGGACCGAAATCAGCGCCGGCCTTCTTGCCTTCCGATGGCGAGAAGGCCGGGTTGAGGTTCTGCTGGCCCACCCTGGCGGTCCGTTTTGGACGAAGAAGAATGCCGGCGCGTGGACCATCCCCAAGGGTGTGGTGGAATCGGGTGACCTCCTGGAAGGGGCCCTCCGCGAATTCAACGAAGAAACCGGCTTTGCCGCACAGGGCGAGTTCGTGCCGCTCGCGCCCGTGCGGCTGAGCAGCGGCAAGACCGTCCATGCCTTCGCCTTCGAGGGCGATTTCGACCCTGCAGTCTTCAGCAGCAATACGTTCGAGATGGAATGGCCGCCTCGGTCCGGCCGGCGCAGAGCATTCCCCGAGGTCGACCGGATCGGCTGGTTCGAGCTGCGCGAGGCCGAGGAAAAGATCATCGCCTATCAGCGGCCATTCCTGGCCGAACTGCAAACACGGCTGGCCAAAGCGCATTCGCCTCCCCCAGCGTGACCGGGAGAGGCGAATTTGCACGAACGCCTTAAGCGAGGTCAGGCCCTCACCTCCTGCCGCTGGAAGGCGACATAACCGACGACGTAGAGCAGGATCGTGCCGGCGATCAGGCTGACGATCTGCGGCCACGCCTGGACGATGCTCTCGTCGAGTGGCAGCGGTGACCCAATGCGGCCCTGGAACTGGGCCAGCAACGTCGTCATCGACTGCGCATCGGGGTTGAGCATCGCCACCACGGCCTCGCCATAGAGCGTGCCGGGCGACAGCCTCGACAGTCCCTGTTGCCATGCCAGCGTGTCGGGCGTCGGCAGGCCGAGTTGAGCAAAGCGGATGTCTGGCGGGGAGATCACTCCGCCGAGCATCTGCGCCAGCGCCGGCCACAGCAGCGACAAGAATAGCCACAGGCCCAACGCCACCAGCGCCGCAGTCGCCGTCGAGCGGAACACCACCGACAGCAGCAGCGACAGCGCCAGCCACACGCCCGCATAGGCGATGGTCACCAGCAGGAAGATCAGCAGCCGTCCGATTTCCTCCGCACCCGGCGGAATACCGAGCCGCAGCAGACCGAAGCCGATAACCAGAAGCCAGAGCGTCACGAGGCAGATGGTCAGCGTCGTCAGGCCGGCCAGGAACTTGCCGAACAGCAACGCGTCGCGATAGATCGGCTGCGACAGGATACGCGACATCGTGCGGCGGTTGTATTCGCCGTTGACCGCATCGAAGCCCAGGCCGATCGACATGATCGGCACAAGGATGCTGATGACGACCACAAACGACAGCAGGCTTTGGCCCGGCGGCGCGAACAGCCGTAAGAACAGGAATGGATCTTCTGCCGTGGTGTTGCGGATTTGTTCGGCGGCGAAATAAACCACCGCCGCGCCGAACAGAACAACGAGGAATTCCAGCACCAGCATGCGAACGCTGGTGAGGTGATCGAACAACTCGCGGAAGAACACCACGTTCAGTCCACGCCAGGGAGAGCCTTCACGCTGCGGCATTCTGGCCTCCATGTGTCTCGAAGTAGTGATTGTAGATGGCGTCGAGCGACGGCTCTTCGACCGAGAGCCTGCGCAACGCTCCACCGGCATTCACCACCGCGGCAGCCGCTTGCGGTCGCACGTCGCGATCCGCCAGCAGCCGGTAACGGGCGGGGCCGGACTGGTCGACAGCCTTGACGCCGCCGATCTCGGAGAAGCGAAGCGCCAGGCCCTCCCCGTCGGCTTCGACCTCGACGTTGTAGCCACCGCCCAGCACTTCGCGAGCAAGCTCGGGCACCGTACCGAGCAATGCGATCCTGCCGGAATGGAAAAGCGCCACGCGGTCGCAAACGCTCTGCACCCGCTCCAGCAAATGCGAGGACAGAAGCACGGCGACGCCGTCGCGTTTCAGCGAGCGGATCATTTCCAACAACTCGGACGTTGCGTGCGGATCGAGGCCCGATGTCGGTTCGTCGAGGATCGCGACCGAAACGTCCTTCATCAGGATTTCGGCGAGCCCAAGCCGCTGACGCATGCCGCGCGAGAACGCGCCGACATGCTTGTGGCCGACATCCTGAAGACCGACGCGCTCCAGAGCTGAGGTAATCCGCTTGTCGCGGTCAGCCAGGGGAATGCCGATCAGGGCTGCGGTGTAGCGGAGGTTGTCCTCCGCGGTCATGTAGTCATAGAACCCGACGGTATCGGGCAGATAACCGACCACCCGCTTGACCTGGAGCGGTTCGCGCACCGGATCGTGACCCAGTACGCGCACCGTGCCGGCGGTGACGTCGGTGAGTCCCAGCATCATCAGGATGGTGGTCGTCTTGCCGGCGCCGTTCGGGCCGAGCAGACCGAAAATCTCCCCTCGCCCGACCGTGAACGAAATCCCGTCCACGGCCGTGGCGCGGCCATAGCGTTTGGTCAGGGCGCTGGCCTCGATGACGTTGTCGGTCATCGGCGGCCGAACCTGGCAACCGCGCCAACCAGGATCAGCAGCGCAATGGCGATGATGCCCGCGCCGATGATGCCCCACATGGTCGAGGTGCCGACCGCGACCCGGAATTGGGTCGAAGCCGTTTCCCCGCGCGAGGAAACCGTGAACGTCGGCGCATAATCGCCGGCGATGGCCTTCTCGGGCGGAGTGACCTGCGCCTGGACTTCCTTGTTCTGGCCGGGCGCGATGCGGTCCACGGTCTTCGGCTCGAAGTTGATCTTCCAGCCGCTCGGGGCGCTGCTGGTGATCTCGATCTCATCGGCCGGCGCCGTACCGGTGTTGGTGATGACGATCGGGATGCTCGTCTCCTTGCCGGCTTCGGCACGACCGCTCAGCACGCCATCGCGGCCCGAGAGATTAAGCTTCGGCTGGCCGGTAACCTCCAGCGCGACCGTGGTTTCCGCCGTGGCATCTTCCGCGGTGGCCTTGACGGTCACTGGATAACGGCCAGCACCAACCGTGCTCGGCGGGCGGACCTTGAGCTTGATGGTTTTGGACTGACCGGCGTCGATCGGAATCGAGTTCAACTCCTGACTGCCGTACTGCTCGGTGAAGCTCGTTTCAAAGTATTGCGGCGCCTGGGCGCCAAACGCGACAACGAGATTGCGCCCGCTGTCGTTCTTCACGTCCATCTGGAATTCAAAGTTCGACTTGGCGTTGCCGCGCAGCGACGGCAGTTGCGCCTTAATCGACAGCTTGGCTGGAAGATCCTTGGCCAGCGTCACGGTAACCGGCAACGTCAGTTCGGTGGTTGTCCCCTTGGCGACGACCGTCAGGTTCTGCGTACCCATCGCAGCCTTCTCCGGCACATCAAGCCGCAATTGCAAAGTGGTGCTGTCGTTGGTCGCGACCATCGCGGCGGCCGCCGGTTGCCCGCCTCCGAGCAGCGTCACGGTCCAGCCCGCGGGCGCGCCCGTAACGGAAAAGGCGAAGCGCTCGGGTGGCAGCGCGTAATTCCGCAACCTCAGATTGATTGTTGACGTGGTACCCGGCCGTACGGTCACAGCGGGATAATCGGTGAGCAGAAAAAAGCCCTTCACCGGTGGCGGGGTGTCCTGCGCGACCGCCGGAACGGCGGGCAGCAGAGCGGCAATCAACAGCAAAACGGAAAGCAGGGCAGTACGAAGTCTCATGGCGAAGTCTCCCGGCCACAACAACGAATTGACCGCAGGAATCGCCCCCGTCCTCGGATCGTTCGTGGCTTGAACGAGTCAGGACGGCGGCATTGTTCCCCCGATCGTGACAAAATCCGGGCAGACAGAAAGGGTTTTGTTACAGTTTGGCAAGTCTCCCTGCGACCAAAAGGCTCACGTCGGCGGGGCAAAGCGATGTTTCCGCAGGCCGGATAGCGATGGGAATGGCGCAAAACAAAAGGGCCGACGGGCCTAGTCGACCTCATCCTGCGGTCGCACCCAAGACTCCTGCAACGCGGCAGCGGTCCATTCAGACCAGGCCGGAAGCGCCATAACAGCGTCAATATAAGCCTGCGTCGGCGCGCCGACCGGGATTGCGTAGGTGTGCAAGCGCGACACGACCGGCGCATACATCGCATCCGCGGCGCCGAAAGCGCCGAACAGGAACGGACCGCCCTTGGCGAACCGCGTGCGACAATCAGCCCACATGGCCTCGATGCGCCGGACGTTCGCCATCGCATCGTCGGTGAGCGTCCGCGCTTTTACCGGGCGATGCATGTTCATCGGGCAAGCCCGGCGCAAGGGCAGAAAGCCTGCATGCATCTCCGCCGCAACGACTCGGGCATGCGCGCGCGCCGCAGGATCGGCCGGCCAGAGCTTCGCGGCAGGACATTTCTCGGCGAGATACTCAAGGATCGCCAGCGACTCCCAGACCTCGATGCCGCCGTCCAGCAGCACCGGCACCTTGCCGGTCCCGGAGATCTTCGACACGTGCGTCTTGAACTCCGCCGTGTCGAGCGGAAGCACAACCTCGTCAAAGGCGATGCCGGCGACCTTCATCGCGATCCACGGCCGGAACGACCACGACGAATAATTCTTATTCCCAATAACCAGTGTGAGTGCTCGGCTGCACGATCATGCCCAATACACGGCCGCGGCCCGCACACGGTCTTTCCCGGGGTCCGGTGGGTCGTGCGCCCCTACCGTGGCGACGACTTCACACAAGCCGCCACCACCTCGACCTTGGCCGTGGAGCGCGGCGCGCGGCAGAGCGCGCTGTGCTCGGTCGGATAGACCGCCTGTGCGCGGCCGACGCCGCAATGCGCCGTGAGCAGCACCTCGTCGGGCTCGCATCGCGCCGTGCAGTTGCCTGACGCGCATTCGGTGCGGACAATCCGAATGCCGGCGTCGCCGGCAGGGCCCGGGGGACCGGGCGGCCCAGCCGGCCCGCGCTCGCCACGGGGGCCGGGCTGACCCGCCGCGCCCGCAGGTCCGCCGACAAAGCCCACCGCCGCGGGCGCGGCCGGCTTTGCGGCAACCTGTGGCGTTCTATCTCGCGCAAGGACAAGACTGAACGCCACGACGAATCCGATCAGACCGAGAATCCCCATTCCGCCCAGCACCCACACCTCCGGCAGCGACCGGCGACCGGGCTTAACGGCGGAAGGGAGTTGTTCGCCATCGCTCATGCTGCGTCCACGATATCAGCAGGCCACCTGGTCGGGCGCCGCCGCGTCATGCCTTGGGCTTCGGCGGCTCCGGAAGCTCGACCGGACCGCCGGCGCTTTTCCATGCGCCAAATCCACCCCGGATATGGGCAACCGGCTTGAGCCCCATGCGCTGTGCCGTCTGCGCCGCCAGCGCCGAACGCAAGCCGCCCGCGCAGAAAAACACGAATTGCTTATCCTGCGCGAACTGCGCCTTGTGATAGTGCGTGCCAGGGTCGATCCAAAACTCCAGCATCCCGCGCGGACAGTGGAACGCGCCCGGGATGCGCCCCTCGCGCTGCAATTCGCGCACATCGCGAATGTCCACCAGCACGACGTCGTCACGTCCGTGCAGCTTGATCGCATCCTCGACGGCAAGCGTCTCGACTTCGCGTTCCGCCGCTTCGACCAGCGCCTTGGTGCTGACGGTGATGTTCTGGGGCATCGTTATCTCCGCTCGGCCGGATGGTGGCAGAGCCGCGCATGAAACGCCAGCGTCGGGGAAAGCGCGGCGGACGCTCTTGAACGGCACCTCCTTTGATGTGAGGCTTTCCCATCATGCCGCTGTTCTCGCCCATCGACCTCCTCGCGATTGCGTGGTTCCTCGGCGCCTGGGTGACATACTCCGTTACCCTGGCCCTGACCGAGCGGCGCCGGCGCGGGCTCAACTCCGAAATGAACCGATTTCGGGACGTCTGGATGCTCCAGATGCTCAAGCGCGAGATGCGCATGGTGGATGCCCAGATCGTCGCGGCGTTGCAGAACGGCACAGCCTTTTTCGCCTCCACGTCGCTGATCGCAGTGGGCGGCGCGCTAACGCTCATGCGTTCGACAGACGAAATCCTGCAGGTTATCGCGGCGCTGCCATTCGGCATCCGCACGACACCCGTGCAATGGGAAGCCAAGACGATCGGACTTGCGATCATCTTCGTCTATGCATTCTTCAAGTTCGCCTGGTCCTATCGTCTCTACAACTACGTGGCGATCATGGTCGGCTCCACGCCACCCGCGCAGGACAAGGATACGCCGGAAGCCACGGCCCACGCTGAACGCACCGGACGGCTGTGCGCCGTCGCAGGCCTACATTTCAACCGCGGACAGCGCGCGTTCTTCTTTGCGCTTGGCTATCTCGGATGGTTCATCAGCCCGTGGCTGTTGATGGCGACCAGCATCGTCGTCGCTGTGGTGCTGTGGCGGCGTCAATTCACCGGTGACTCTCGCCACGCCCTTATTGGCCGTTGATGCGTCCTCAGGGGCGAGGTCCGGGAAACAACTCCGATGAGCGGCCGGTGAGCCAATAAACCAAAAGGCCGATCCACTCGCGAACGGCAACATCGGTTCGCGCCAACCCTCCCGCCACCGCCTGGAACGGCTTGAACAGGTCTTGCGGGCCGGCCGTGCGCCAATCAACCGGGTACGGCTCGACCGCAAATCCAGCCTTACGAAAGCAGCCGACCGCACGCGGCATGTGATAAGCGGACGTGACCAACAGCCACCGCTCACCGGGCTTCGGATGCAGCAATTCCTTGGCGAACACGGCGTTCTCATAAGTGTTGCGCGACGCCTCTTCCGTCTCGATCCGCTGTGCGGCAACGCCCAGGCTCTCCAGCAGCGGACGGGCCAGCACCGCTTCGCTTGGGGCGTGCCCCACAAGGCTGGCGTCGCCGCCAACGAACACGATCCGCGCCTGCGGGAAACGCTTGGCAAGCGCCGCCGCCGCGGTCATGCGCTCCGCTGTCTCGTTCAGTTCCACTGTCCCGCGCTCGCCGGAGAGTTTTGGAATGATCGCGCCGCCCAGCACGATAATGCCCGTCGGTGGATCGCTGCCAACGGTCCAGGTCGGGAAACGCTGCTCGAGCGGCATGATCAGCGCATTGCCGAGTGGCGACAGCCCAGCCACAGCCACCAGCAGCACGGCCACGACAACAAGGCGTCGGCCGCAGCGCGCCCACCGCGTCGCCATGAGCGCCACGCCCGCAAGTGCGACGACGATCAACAGATTCGAGGGAAAGGCGAGAAATCCGATTGTCTTCGACAGGACGAAGAACATTGGGCCGTCAGGCCGGTGTCAGGCCAAGCCGCTCATCGCGGCGGCGCAGATACCGCACGAACGGGATCGACAGCAGAACCATCCAAGCCTTGCCGGCGATCTGGCCCATGACGAAATCAAGCGAACCAAAGGCAAGCCACAGGAAGATGACAGAATCCACCACGAGGCCGGCCAGGCTCGAAACCACCACCGCCGTCACCAGACGCCGCCGCGCCAGCGGCGTATAGACCGCGAGATCGGCCAGTTCCGACAACAGGAACGCCACGCCGGACGCCAGCACCAGCGACGGGGGCGCCACGGCGGCGGATAACGCCGCGCCCACCACCACCGCCCCGGCCGAGTACGCCACGCCGAGCCGGCGCTGCACCAGGTCGCGCAGCACCAGGGCGATGCCGATCATCAGTACGCCCGATGGCGCCATCAGATGGGGAAAGACCGGGATGAGGCACACTCCGTCCGCCGTGCAGACCGTGCCGACATGGCCGATCATCCAGTTGGCCACCGGAATGGTCAGGCCGAAGGCGACCAGGAACGCAAAACCTTCAACCCGCCGGCGCTTGTCGTTGCTCATTATTTCTCCTGAACGAAACGGGCGAATCCGTCCGCCCGCAACTTGCAGGCCGGGCACGTGCCACAGCCATAACCCCAATCGTGGCGATGCACCCGATCGCCGAGATAGCAGCTATGGGTCGCCTCGATCACCAAATCAAGCAGGGGCTCACCGCCGATATCTCGGGCCAGCGCGAACGTCCCCGCCTTATCGATCCGCATCAGCGGCGTGTGAATGGTGAAATCTCGCTCCATGCCGAGATTGAGCGCCGCCTGCATGGACTTGATGGTTTCGTCGCGGCAATCGGGGTAGCCGGAGTAGTCGGCTTCGCCCATGCCGGCGACCAAATGCTTCGCCCCACGCCGGTAGGCCAGTGCGGCGGCAAAGCTGAGGAAGATCAGGTTGCGGCCCGGCACGAACGTCGTCGGCAGGCCGTTCTCTGCAATCTCGATCTGCATATCGCGCGTGAGCGCCGTCTCCGACATGGCGGCAAGAGCGTCGAGCTTCACCACATGATCGTCGCCCAGACGATCGGCCCATTCCTTCCGCAAGCCGGAAATCCGCTCACGCAGAATGGGGCGGACCGCAAGTTCGACCGCATGGCGCTGTCCGTAGTCGAATCCGACCGTCTCGACCCTGGAAAAGCGTGTCAGCGCCCAGGCGAGGCAGACCGTGGAATCCTGGCCGCCTGAAAACAGGACGAGCGCAGTGTCGGGGCTGGCGGTCATAATGGCGGATGACTACAACATTTCGGGCTTGGTGCGCGAGCAACATGGCGTACCGATCCGCCCATTGCGAAGGAGGGGTTATGTCCGAGCCCGGCGACGCACGCGGCATCATCGCGGTCGACAAGATGGGCGGAAAGGTGCTGTTCCTCAATCCCGCGACCTACGAAACCGAGGTCGCGATCGACGGGCTCCCGCGTAACGTTCACGAATTGCTGGCGCTACCCGAGACCGGCCTCGCCTACGTGCCGATTTACGGCGACGGCATCCACGGCCGCAATCCCAATCCGCAACATTTCGTCTGCGTGTTCGATCTCGGCAAACGGACCCATGTCGCCACCATCGACACCCGCCCCTACATCGCCCCGCACACGCCCAAGCTTGGGCCGGACGGCCTGATCTACATCACCTGCGAGAACAGCGCAGTCGTCGCGGTCATCGACCGCAAGACCAATAAGGTGGTCGAGGCGATCGACACCGGCTCCACCAACGGCCACCGGCTCATCGTTTCGCCGGACGGTTCGCGTCTCTACACCGAGAACGAGGAGGACACCACGGTGTCGGTCATCGACCTGCCCAGGCGCAAGTTGTTGGGCAAGATCGAAACGCCGCGCCCCCTTGCCGGCCTCGCCATTTCCGCCGACGGCCGCACCGTGGTCGCGGTCGACGATGCCGAGCCGACACTGTTCCTGATCGACGCCGAGGCCGGCCGCATCCGGGACGAGGTGCGACTCGAAGGTGTGGCCAAGGCCGCGCAGATCGCCCGCTACGCGCCCGATAACAGCATCATCGGCGTCACCAGCCTGACCAGCGACACGGTAAGCCTGATCGACCCATCGTTCCGGCAGCAGACCGCCATCAAGGTCGGCCGGCAACCGATGGACATGGCGTTTCACGGCGACGAGCTTTTCATCGCCTGCCAGGGCGACGGCTCGGTGCATGTCATCGACGTGCCGAACAAGCGGCACAAGCGCAGCTTCGCGGCCGGCGTCGGCTGCGAGACGCTGGCGTTCTTCTGATCAACTGACGATGTTGCCGTGAGGGCTCGCGAGCGACGCGATCTCCTTCATTTCGGCCGGCGTCAATTGGAAGTCGAAAATCGCAGCGTTCTCCTTCAGCCGCTCCGGGCGGCTGGTCTTGGGGATCACGATGATGTCCTGCTGCACCAGATAGCGCAGGCTGATCTGCGCCGGGCTCCGGCCATGCGCCTTGGCGACGCGGGCGAGAACGGCGTCACGCATGACCTTGCCGCGCGCCACGGGGCTGTAGGCCGTGACCGACATTCCCGCCTTGCGGCTCGCGGCGATCGTCTGCGACTGATCGAGAAACGGATGAAGCTCGATCTGGTTGTTGACCAGCGGCTCGGTCGAAAGCCTCATCGCCTCGGCGATCAGCGCCACATCGAAGTTCGAAACGCCGACGTGGCGCGCCACGCCC
>JAFKKQ010000057.1 GCA_017304505.1 Hyphomicrobiales bacterium
TGTTCCTGGACATGCTTGCGGCCGAACGTGGCGCGAGCGCCAACACGCTGGACGCTTATCGGCGCGACCTGACGGACTTCTCCGACGACCTTTCCGAAATGAAGCGCAGCATTGCGGTGGCCGACACCGACACGCTGCGCGGCCACCTCAGCCGGCTCGCCAAGCGTGGGCTCGCGACCACCACGGTGGCGCGGCGGCTATCCGCCATCCGCCAACTCTATCGCTTCCTCTACACCGAGGGTCATCGCGGCGACGATCCGGCGGCCGTGCTCGAAGGCCCCAAGCGCGGCCGCAGCCTGCCGAAGGTGCTGAGCATCAAACAGGTGGACGATCTGCTGGCGCAGGCCCGCGCCAGCCTGAACGCGGAGACCATGTCGCAACGGCTTCGGGCCGCCCGCCTCACCTGCCTGCTGGAGATGCTTTACGCGACGGGCCTGCGCGTCTCCGAACTGGTCACGTTGCCCGAAACCGCCGCACGGCGCGATCAACGCATGCTGGTGGTGCGCGGCAAAGGCGGACGCGAGCGGTTGGTGCCGCTCAACGATGCCGCCCGGCGGGCAACCGCCGACTACCTCGCGCTGCGCGCGGAGGCGAAGCTGGACAAGTCCAAGTGGCTGTTCCCCTCGTTCGGCGAAAGCGGCCATTTGAGCCGGCAGCACTTCGCCCGCGAATTGAAATCGCTCGCGACAGCCGCCGGGCTAAAAGCTTCGCAAGTGAGCCCGCACGTGCTGCGACACGCCTTCGCCAGCCATCTGTTGCAGAACGGCGCCGATCTGCGCGTGGTGCAGACGCTGCTCGGCCATGCCGATATCTCTACCACGCAGATTTACACGCATGTTCTTGAGGAACGGCTGAAAAGCCTGGTGCGGGATTTGCACCCGCTGACGGAAAAGTCATGAACAGTTGACGAGGCGATGCCTCGCAGGCCAGTTTGCCTCCGATTTGACCACTTTCACAGAAACGACATTCCCCGCCGATGCGCAGTTATCTCGACTTTGAAAAACCGGTCGCCGAATTGGAGGCCAAGGTCGAGGAGCTGCGCGCCATGCAGGCGGCGGGCAATGCCACCGATATCGCCGACGACATCGGCCGGCTGGAGGAAAAAGCCGGGCAAGCCCTCAAGGACCTCTACTCCACGCTGACGCCCTGGCAGAAAACACAGGTCGCCCGCCATCCGCAGCGACCGCACTGCCTGGACTACATCGCCGCCCTCATCACCGATTTCATGCCCTTCGCCGGCGACCGCAAGTTCGGCGAGGACGAGGCTATCGTCGGCGGTTTCGGCCGGTTCCAGGGCGAGAGCATCTGCGTCATCGGGCACGAAAAGGGAAACACCACCGAAAGCCGGCTCAAGCACAATTTCGGCATGGCGCGGCCCGAAGGCTACCGCAAGGCCGTCCGGCTGATGGAAATGGCCGATCGCTTCGGTATCCCGGTGCTGGCGCTGGTCGACACCGCCGGCGCCTATCCCGGCATCGACGCGGAGGAGCGCGGCCAGGCCGAGGCCATTGCCCGCTGCACGGAAGCCTGTCTCAACCTCAGCGTGCCCAATGTCGCGGTGATCCTGGGCGAAGGCGGCTCCGGCGGCGCGGTCGCGATTGCCACCGCCAGCCGCGTGCTGATGATGGAGCATGCCATCTACAGCGTGATCTCGCCCGAGGGCGCGGCCTCGATCCTGTGGCGCGATACCACCAAGGCGCAGGACGCCGCGACCAACATGAAGATCACCGCGGCCGACCTCAGCCAGTTCGGCATCATCGACGGCATCATCCCCGAGCCGGTCGGAGGCGCGCATCGCGACCCGGCGGGCGCCATTGCCGCCGCCGGGCAGGCCGTGGCCACGGCCTTCGCAGAGCTTAGGGAACTCGACCGCGAGGCCGTCCGGCGCAGCCGCCGCGACAAGTTTCTCGCCATCGGCCGCGGACTCGAATAGGGCGCCATCCCGGCCGGTCCGGCGGGGATTCATCCCCAGCCCGGAAGCCGTTATCCCCTGATCCGGCCATAATTTTACCCTCCGTTCATCGTATCCATGCTCAATCGGGACTGAGGTTTCCGGCCGGAGTTCTTGCGGGCTCACCCCTTTGGGGCTAACGATCCTGTCATGTAACGATGGCTCGGGGACTGCCTGCCGTCTGGGGAGTTTTCGTTTGGACCGACGCCCGCCCGTTCGCGCACTTGCTCGCGCACTGTTTGCGACGGCCGCGCTGATCGCCGCTGTCGCGCTGTCCGGCTGCAACACCGACGGAACACTGCAGCTGAACGAACGCGCTTCGCGGCCGCTCTCCGAAAAGATGGTGGCGGAGATCGAGTCCAAAAACATGGACAAGGATTCTCCGATCCTGGTCCGTTTGTTTAAGGAAGAATCCGAACTCGAGGTCTGGAAGAAAGACCGCACCGGTCACTTCGCCCTGCTCAAGACCTATCCGATCTGCCGCTGGTCCGGTGAACTCGGTCCCAAGATCAAGGAAGGCAACCGCCAGGCGCCGGAGGGCTTCTACACCATCACACCCGGCCAGATGAATCCCAACTCGGC
Organism: Hyphomicrobiales bacterium; assembly: GCA_017304505.1. GTDB lineage: Bacteria > Pseudomonadota > Alphaproteobacteria > Rhizobiales > Xanthobacteraceae > Z2-YC6860. The sequence goes on from JAFKKQ010000057.1 coordinate 2,534, forward strand.
GTACTATCTGTCGTTCGACCTCGGCTATCCCAACGCCTTCGATCGTGCCTACGGCCGCACCGGCTCGCAACTCATGGTGCACGGCGACTGCTCGTCGCGCGGCTGCTATTCGATGACCGACGAGCAGATCGCGGAAATCTACGCGCTTGGCCGCGACGCCTTCTTCGGCGGCCAGCGATCGTTCCAGGTGCAGGCTTATCCGTTCCGGATGACAGCGAAGAACTTCGCCCGCCACCGCACCAACCCGAACATGGCGTTCTGGAAGATGCTCAAGCAGGGCAATGACCATTTCGAGGTCACGCACCTCGAACCCAAGGTCAATGTCTGCGAAAAGCGCTACGTGTTCGACGCCGAAAATCCGGCCGACCCGTCGAAGCCGCTGTCGTTCAACGCCAGCGGCAAATGCCCGGCGTTCGAGGTGCCGGAAGAGATCGCCAACGCGGTCAAGGAAAAAGATCGCAAGGACGAAATCCAGATCGCCGCTTTGAGCCGCAGCACGCCGGTGGCGCCGATCCGCACCAATGCTGATGGCGGCATGAACGAGGTGTTCGTCGCCGCGGTCAAGCGCAACCAGATCGGCGTCGCACCGCAGGAGTTCGTGCTGGGCGGCAAGTCCGCGCCGGGGACGATCCCCGCTCACGTGCGGCCGCCGCGCATCCCCGAGCTTGCCGATACATCGGCGGGCGCAGCACCGACGCCTCCCTCCGGTGAGGTCGTATCGCCGCAACTGGCCATCGCCGATCCGCAGCCGGCGGCGTCCGGCGGCAGCCTGTTCAGCAACCTGTTTTCGTCGGACAAGACGGCCGACAAAGCCGGCGATAAGACGAGCGGCAATCCATTCGATCGCATGGCCCGCCTGATCGGCCTTCGCGGCAGCGACACGAAGACCAAGCCGGCCGGAACAACGCCCACGCCGAGGCCGAAGCCCTCCGCAGCCAGAGCGACGTCCACGAAGGCGGCGGGAACCCGAAAGGCTCCGCACAACACCCACGTTGCCTCGCACGGCACCAGCAACCGTCCGGCTGAAGCCTCACGCGACAACACCGTCGAGACGCCGAGCGCGACTACCTCAAGTGCACCTGCCACGACCGCGTCGCAGACGATCTGGCCCGCACCACCCCCGGCTCGCGCCCAAGCTCAACCCCAAGTTCAGCCCCCTGCCAGCACCGCCATGAACGGCGCCGCGTCGGCGCCGCGCTCAGGCAATTTCGACAGCCGCTGGTCGGCATTCCGGTAAAGCATCGCCAGGCGCCGGTCAGCCAAACAAAACGCCGGCTTGCGCCGGCGTCTTTTTCTCAAGCCTTCAAACCTGCTCAGGCGTAGCGGCCGTGGCAGTGTTTGTACTTCTTGCCCGAGCCGCACGGGCAGGCTTCGTTGCGACCGACCTTGCCCCACGTCGTGGGATCGTCGGAATTGCGTTCGGCAGCAGGCTTCGGCGTGATGCCGGCACGCGCCAGCGTTTCGGCTCCTGCCGCGGCCAACGCCAATTCATCCTCGCCCGTGCTCGGGTTGACATGGGAAACCTGCATCGGCGGCAGTTCCGGCACGCTGCCATCCGGCTGCTGCTGCACCACCTCGACGCGCATGAGTTGGGCGGTCACCGCCTCGCGCAGACCCTGGCTCAGGTTCTCGAACAGGCTGAATGCCTCGGCCTTGTACTCGTTGAGCGGATCACGCTGGCCATAGCCGCGCAGGCCAATCACCTGACGCAGATGTTCCAGCATCACCAGATGCTCACGCCACAGATGGTCGAGCGTCTGCAGCAGGATCGACTTCTCAACGTAGCGCATGACATCGGGGCCCCACTGGGCAACCTTCCCGGCCATCCATTCGTCGGCGCGACGCAGGATGCGCTCGCGCACTTCCTCGTCGGCGATGCCTTCCTCCTTAGCCCAATCCGCAACCGGCAGGGTCAGCGTCAGGACCTCACGCACCGCGTTGTCGAGCCCATCGACGTCCCACTGCTCGGGATAGGCGTTTTCCGGAATGTGCTTGGCGACCAGATCCTCGATCACCGCGTGGCGCATATCGGTCACGACTTCCGCCGTGGTGGTGTCCGACATCCACTCGACGCGCTGGTCGAAGATGACCTTGCGCTGGTCGTTCATCACGTTGTCGTACTTGAGGATGTTCTTGCGGATGTCGAAGTTGCGCGCCTCGACCTTCTGCTGGGCTTTCTCCAGCGCCTTGTTGATCCAGGGATGAACGATGGCCTCGTTCTCCTTCAGGCCGAGCTTGGTCAACATGCCGTCAAGCTTGTCGGAGCCGAAGATGCGCATCAGGTCATCATCGAGCGACAGGAAAAACTTGGAGCGTCCGGGGTCGCCCTGGCGGCCGGAGCGGCCGCGAAGCTGGTTGTCGATGCGCCGGCTCTCGTGACGCTCGGTGCCGAGCACAAACAGGCCGCCCGCGGCGAGCGCCTTCTCCTTGAGCTGCTCCACCTGCACCTTGATATCGGCGATCACCTTGTCGCGCTCGGGGCCTTCGGGCATATCCTTCAACTCTTGCGCAATGCGCATCTCGGCGTTGCCGCCGAGTTGGATGTCGGTGCCGCGGCCGGCCATGTTGGTCGCAATGGTGATCGCGCCCGGAACGCCGGCCTGCGAGACGATATACGCCTCCTGCTCGTGGTAGCGGGCGTTGAGGATAGCAAATACTTTCTTCTTCGTGCTGCCTTCGTCACCGGAATAGAGCGCGGCGAACGCATGAGGGTTGGCAAAGTCGTGCTGCTCCCAGCCCTGCTTGCGCATCAGCTCGGCCAACTGCTCGGACTTCTCGATCGAGGTGGTGCCGACCAGCACCGGCTGGCCCTTGGTCTTGCACTCGTCGATGAGCGTGATGATGGCGCGGTATTTCTCCGCCGCGGTCCGATAGACCTCGTCATCCTGGTCGTCGCGGATCATCGGGCGGTTGGTCGGCACCTCGACGACGTCGAGGTTGTAGATGTCCATGAACTCTTCGGCCTCGGTCAGGGCCGTACCGGTCATGCCGGCGAGCTTTTCGTACATGCGAAAGTAGTTCTGGAACGTGATCGAGGCCAGCGTCTGGTTTTCCGGCTGAACCGGCTGATGCTCCTTGGCTTCGAGCGCCTGGTGCAGCCCCTCCGAATAGCGCCGGCCGGGCATCATACGGCCGGTGAATTCGTCGATGATAACGACCTCGCCGTTGCGGACGATGTAATCCTTGTCGCGCTGGAACAGCGTGTGTGCGCGCAAGGCCTGGTTGATGTGGTGAACGGTCGAGACATTCTCGACATCGTAAAGCGAGTCGCCCTTGACGAGGCCGTCCGCGCGCAGCAACTGCTCGAGCTTCTCCATGCCGGCTTCGGTCAGCGCCACGGTGCGCTGCTTTTCGTCGACCTCGTAGTCGCTCTTCACAAGCTTCGGGATATAGGTGTCGATGGTGTTGTAGAATTCGGACCTGTCGTCGAGGGGACCGGAGATGATCAGCGGCGTCCGCGCTTCGTCGATCAGGATGGAGTCCACCTCGTCGACGATGGCGAAGGCGTGCCCGCGCTGGACCATGTCCTCCACCCGGTACTTCATGTTGTCGCGCAGATAATCGAAGCCGAGTTCGTTGTTGGTGCCGTAGGTGACATCGTTGTCATAGGCGGTCTTGCGCTGCTCGTCGTCGAGACCATGGACGATGATGCCCGTGGTCAGGCCGAGGAAGCGGTAAATCTGCCCCATCCACCCAGCGTCGCGCGAAGCGAGATAATCGTTAACCGTAACGACATGGACGCCGCGGCCGGCCAGTGCATTGAGATAGACGGCAAGCGTCGCGACCAGGGTTTTGCCCTCACCGGTCTTCATTTCGGCGATCTGGCCTTCGTGCAGGATCATGCCGCCGATCAACTGCACATCGAAATGCCGCTGGCCGATCGTCCGTTTAGCCGCCTCGCGCACCGTGGCAAACGCAGGCACCAGGATATCGTCGAGCGACTTGCCCTCCGCGAGTTCTTTCTTGAAGGCCTGCGTGCGCGCCGCCAGTTCCTCGTCCGAGAGCTTCACCAGTTCCGGCTCAAGCGCGTTGATGGCGTCGACCCGCGGCTGGTATTTGCGAACGCGACGGTCGTTGGAGGAACCGAACAACTTGCGAGCGACGGCGCCGATCATTGCGGGTTAAATCCTTGCCTTTGGCAAGCCGCCGGTGCGGCCATCCATTCGGGAAATGCGGCACTTCTCGGGCGATTGCAATGGGATAGGCAGCGTCGAGCAGAACCGCGCGTCGGTCGAGACATAGGAGGGGGTCTAAGCCTTGTCAATCAGCGCTCTTTTGGCCCCCGGCGTCCAACAAACCGCCGCATTAAAGGCGCAGAGTTTCCCCTGCCGCAGGGCTCATTCCGGCGTTGCCAAGGTATGCCGATTGCGCGACAAGTCGCCGCCCGCTGCCCCCCTCTAAGACGACGACGCTTGGACCGGACGACCCCGACGCTTGGACCGGACGACCCCAAAGTCGCGCCCAACCACCAAAGGATTGTCATGACCATTCAGATCGAAGCTCTTTCGCCGCCCTCCGCGACCCAGCGACGGACACCTGTTCGGCGTGGCGGGCTGCTCGCCTTCGCGGCGGTGCTGGCCCTGATGCTGCCGGGGGCGCAGGCAGGAGCACAAAGTGCGCAGAGCGACCCCTTGATCGCCAAGGTCAACGGCGTCGAAGTCCATCAGAGCGACTTGACGATGGCCGAGGAGGACATGGGCCAGAATGCCCAGGCGATGACCGGCGACGCCAAGCGCGACTATCTCCTGCAGTACATTTCCGACGTGATCCTGGCGGCCCAGGCGGCCGAGGCCAAGAAGGTGAACGACCAGAAAGAGTTCAAGGGCCGCCTCGCCTTCATGCGCAACAAGCTGCTGATGGAGACCCTGCTGCAGCAGGAAGGCAAGGCCGCGGTCACCCCCGAGGCGATGAAGAAGGTCTATGACGAAGCCGCCAAACAGATGAGCAACGAGCAGGAGGTGCGGGCGCGCCACATCCTCGTTCCGACCGAGGAGGAAGCCAAGGCCGTCCTCGCCGAGATCAAGAAAGGCACCGACTTCGCCGAGCTTGCCAAGCAGAAGTCCAAGGATCCGGGCGCGGCGGCCGAGGGCGGCGACCTGGGTTATTTCACCAAGGATCAGATGGTGCCCGAGTTCGCCGAGGTCGCCTTCAAGCTCGAAAAGGGCCAAGTGTCCGATCCGGTGAAGACGCAATTCGGCTGGCACATCATCAAGGTCGAGGATAAGCGCACCAAGCCGGTTCCAAGCTTCGAACAGGTGAAGGATCAGGTCTCGACTTACGTGGAACGCAAGGCGCAGGCCGAATACATCGCCAAGTTGCGCGAGGGCGCCAAAATCGAGCGCCTGGACAAGAAATAGCCGTTACGCCAGGACGCGGGCGTGGTCGGCGCGCCGGCCGGGTTCCATCGCCTGCGGCTCCCTCGATGTCCCACGCAGCCGCACACAGCGGCCGCAGCTTTGCATTTCTCACCGGCGCGCATACTGGTTGCTTTCGCAACCGGGAGCGGGCAGATTCCCATTTAAGAACCGGACCAATCCGGCCTGATCGTCTGAGGAAAAACAGCCCAACGGGGATTCCCGGCTGGGCGTAAAGCGAGAGTCTACAACGCGCATGGCTGAGAAATTCGTCGCAAAAGCCTCTGAATTCACCGATGGCGACCGCCGCATCGTCTTTGTGGGCGATCAAGAGATCGGCGTATTCCGCCATGAAGGCCAGTTCTACGCC
>JAFKKQ010000058.1 GCA_017304505.1 Hyphomicrobiales bacterium
TGGTCCGGCCCGTCATGGCGATGGCGACCGCGCTGCACGCCGGGGCCGATGCCGCCCGTGCGCATGTTGCCGCCTTCGTTCACCGTGGAGACGAGATCGGTCGGCTGGCTCAGGCGCTGTGCGGGCATTTCTCGATGGTCGAGCGCCAGCGAACGGCTGCGAGCGCCGAGCAGGCCGCGTTATCCGAACGGCTGGCGCGGCAGGACGCGCTGCGCCGCGAGAGCATCGTATTCCAGGACAGCATCGCGCAGGTGCTGCAGCACTTGAAAGAGCATGCCGGCCAGATGTCGGCGGCCTCCGAGAACCTTGCCTCGATGTCCACGGAAGCCGACGACCGTGCCGCGGCATCGGCGCAATCGACGGAGCGCGTTTCGGCGCATGTCGATGTCATGGCGTCTTCGATCCAGGATATCGCGGCGGCGATGGCTTCGGTGACGCAAGGCGCCGAGAAGACCTCCGATGTCGCCGCGTCGGCGCGCCAGGCGGTCGAGATCGCCGGGGAGGATGCCACTGCGCTTATGGCGTCGGCGCGCGCGATCGAGGAGGTCATTGCGCTGATCGAGCATGTGGCGCGCCAGACCAATCTGCTGGCGCTCAATGCGGCCATCGAGGCTGCGCGCGCCGGCGAAATGGGCCGAGGTTTCGGCGTGGTGGCCCAAGAGGTGAAACAGCTTGCGACGCAAACGGCGCGGGCGACGGAGGATGTGCGCGACGGATTGCGCGGCGTTACCGCCGCGTCGGTGCGGATCGTCGAGCGTGTCGGCACGTTGGCCCAGTCGATTGATCGGATGGCTGGTGCCGCCAGTGATAGTGCGGAGTCGATCCGCAGGCAGGATGCCAATTCGCAGGCGATCGCATCCAACACGATGCGCACCGCCGACGATGTGCGCGACGTTGCCGCCAACGTCAAAGGCGTTGCCGGCGTGATCAGCCGGACGCGGCAAGCGGCCGATGTCGCGACACGGGTTTCGACCGACCTGGGCCGCCAGGCGAGCAGCCTCGGCGCCGCGGTCGAGCGTTTCATGGCAACGACAAAAGAGATCGCGGCATGAAAGCTGCTGCCAGTGTGATGGAGGCATCCGTGCTCGGCAGCGGTGCGCCGCCCGCCGTCGCGGCGCCGGAGCAGGCCGCCGCCGGGGTCGCGACCTTGCGTCGCACACGCCCGATCCGAGGCTACAGGACGCCGGCCAAGGTGCTGCACTGGGCGACTGCGTTCCTGGTGATCGGCATGGTCATGGCGGGCGTGATGGCCAAGCAGTTGGAGGGCACGTCAGCCGGCGAAACCCTGCTCGCCATTCATAAATGCATTGGCGTGCTGACATTCGCTGTCGTGGTGGCGCGGATTGTCTATCGCGTGTGGCGCACCATGCCCGATGGGCGAGGGCAGCCTTATCGCCGCCCGGTGCTGCATTGGCTGCTTTACGGCGTGCTGGTGGCGGTGCCGCTGCTGGGCTGGGCGGCGATGTCCGACCTTGGCACGCGAGAGATGTTCGCCGGGCTCTCTCTACCGGCGATCTGGCCCCAGGGCTGGGGTTACGAGCGATTGTTTCTGCGCGCTCACGCCTATCTGGCATTCGCGTTGTTGGCGCTCACCGCGCTGCATATCGGGGTCGCGATCCAGGATTACATGACGGGCGTGCGCCCTCCGCAGCGCCGCTGAGCGGCCTGCACGCAGCGGCTGTAGTGCTCCAATTTTACAGGTTCTTGCGACAACGCGCGCTCTACGGCACGCTTGCCTCGTCCATCAGCACACGAGGGCATCGCATGATCTTGCTTCGGAAGTTGGCTGCTGCGCATTACGCCGTTGTCCTGGGCTTTGCCATGACCCTGGCGTTTCTTGGCCAGGATGCATTCGCTCAATCGGGCAAAACCATCAAGCTCGTCGTGCCGGTGCCGCCCGGGGCGAGTACGGACGCGGTGGCGCGGCTGATGGCCGACCAGATCAGCAAGACCGAGGGCGTCACCGTCGTCGTCGAGAACCGCCCCGGCGCGAGCGGCATGATCGGGACGGAGGCCGTCTCGCGCGCCGCGCCGGACGGCGCCACGCTGCTGCTCACCGCCAACACTTATCTGATCGACGCGCAGACACGGAAGGCGAGCTACGATCCGGTCACGGCGTTCGACCCGATCTGCTTCCTGGCGCAATCGCCGGCGGTGTTCATCGTCAACAGCGCCTCGCCCTATCGCTCGCTCAAGGATCTGCTCGATGCCGCGCGCGCCCGGCCCGGCGAATTGTCGATGGCGAGCGTCGGCCCCGGTACGACGTTCCAGATGGGCTTCAACACCGTCGTGCGGACAGCCAAGATCAACATGATCTATGTGCCCTATCAGGGCAGCGCGCCAGCGGCCACGGCGGTGATGGGCCAGCACGTCACCTCGGCCTTTGCCGGATATGCCGTCGTTTCCGAACAGATCCGGGCCGACAAGCTGCGAGCGCTCGGCGTCGCGACGCTGAAGCGGATCGAGCCGCTGCCGGACGTGCCGACGTTCGACGAATCCGGCTTCAAGGGGCTTGAGGTGGACAACTGGTTTGGCGTGATCGCGCCGACAAAGACGCCGAAGGAAACGCTGAAGCAATACGCCGGTTGGTTCAGCGCCGCATTGAAGGCGCCGGAGGTGAAGGCCAAGCTCGCGCTGCAGGGGCTTTATCCGGTCGGGATGTGCGGCGACGAGTTCGGCACGTTCATTCGCAAGCGGTTTGCCGAATACGGCGAGGCCATCAAGGAGTTCAAGCCCAAATAGGCGGGCCCTCGCGAACGGCGTGAAACGTGCCGCCGGCAGCGGCGGCGGGTGTGGGCTTTCCCGAGAGTTGATCTATAATAAAAAGAGGTTGGCGCCCGTTGCGGGCGCGAAAGATTCAGGGAACACGCCATGCTCAGAGCCGAGCAAAACGATCTCGCCACGCGCACCGGCCCCGGAACACCGATGGGCGAGATGTTCCGCCGCTATTGGATTCCGGCGATGGACGCCTCGGAGTTGCCCGAGAACGGGTGTCCGCCGGTTCGGATCAAGCTTCTCTCCGAGCGGCTGCTGGCGTGGCGCGACTCCAACGGCAAACTGGCGCTCACCGATGAGTTTTGTGCGCATCGCGGCGTCTCGTTGTGGTTCGGCCGCAACGAGGATGGCGGGTTGCGCTGCCCTTATCATGGCTGGAAGTACGACCATACCGGACAGTGCATCGACGTGCCGTCCGAGCCGAGCGAGAGCGGCTTCTGCCAGAAGATCAAGCTGAAGTCCTATCCGCTGATCGAGCGTGGCGGCATCCTCTGGGCCTACATGGGGCCGGCGGAATTGCAGCCGCCGCTGCCGGAATTCGAATGGGGCATGCTGCCATTCTCGCATGTCTACAATTCGAAGCGGCTGCAAGAGTGCAACTACCTGCAGGCGATGGAAGGCGGTATCGATTCCAGCCATGTCTCGTTCCTGCATTCCGGCGACATGCATCGCGATCCGCTTCATCGCAACACCAAGGGCGCGCATTACCAGAGCGATCAGAAGCCGAAGTTCGAGGTTGTCGAATCCGCGGGCGGGCTGTTCATTGCGGCGCGGCGCAACGCCGAGGAAGGGCATTACTACTGGCGGATCACGCAGTGGATCCTGCCGTGGTACACGATGGTGCCGCCTTATGGCGACAATGCGCTGAACGCGCATGCGTGGGTGCCGATCGACGACGAGAATTGCTACACTTGGACCTTCACCTATCATCCGACGCGGCCGCTGACCGACACGGAGGTCGACGTGATGAGAAAGGGCGGCGGCACGCATGTCGTGCTGATCCCGGGCTCGTTCCGGCCGATCGTCAACAAGGACAACGACTACATGATGGATCGCGCCGCGCAGAAGCGCGGCGAAACCTATTGCGGCGTCAAAGGCATCGCCATGCAGGATGCGGCCGTGCAGGAGAGCATGGGGCCGATCCAGGATCGCACCAAGGAAAACCTCGTCTCCACCGACAACGCCATCATCATGGCGCGGCACCGCCTGCTGAAGGCCGCGCGCGATCTGCAGAAAGGGGCGGAGCCGCCCGGCCTCGAAGTGCGGAGCCAGCGCGTGCGCTCGGCGACCTTCGTGCTGCCGATCGACGTGCCCTTCGCGGACGCCAAGCGCGACGACCTCACGGTGCGCGAAGGCGTGCCGCACACGTCGATCTGAGGCCGTCACAGCATGGCTGAACTCGATCCCCGCGCGGCCGGCGGCAAGCGGCTGAAGGGCAAGATTTGCGTCGTTACCGGCGCGGGGCAGGGCATCGGCCGCGCCACCGCCAAGCGGCTTGGCGAGGAGGGCGGCACGATTGTCGTCGCCGACCGCGTCGACGAGGGCGCGACGCAGACCGTGGCTGCGTTGCAAGGCGCGGGCGCCACCGCGCTCAAGGTGCTGGTCGATCTGAGCACGTTTGCCGGCGCGCAGGAGATGATCAATAAAGCCGTCGAGGCTTACGGCCGCGTCGATGTGCTGGTGAACAACGTCGGCGGGACCATCTTCATCAAGCCCTACCACCTTTACGCCGAAGACGAAGTGCGGATGGAGCTGGAGCGTTCGCTCTATCCGACGATGTGGTGCTGCCTTGCGGCGCTGCCGGTGATGATGACGCAAAAGAGCGGCTCGATCGTCAACGTCGGCTCGCAGTCGACGCGTGGCCTCTACCGGTTGCCGTATGCCACCAGCAAGGGCGGCATCCTGGCGCTGACCAAGGTGATGGCGATGGAATATGGCCGCTACGGCATCCGCATCAACGCGATGGCGCCGGGCGGCACCGAGATCGCCGACCGCGTGGTGCCACGGCAATTCATCAAGCCGGGCATGACCGTCGAGGAGCCCGAAGACGAGGCTGGCTATCGGCGCGAGATGGCGGAGGATATCCGCAACCAGCAGGCGCTGCGCCGCCGCGGCCTGCCGGAGGAGCAGGCCGCGGCGATTGCGTTCCTGGCGTCCGACGACGCCAGCTTCATCACCGGGCAGGTCATCAACTGCAGCGGCGGGCAGTCGTAGCGGTGAGGCGAGATTAACCCAGCTTCGCCAACCGCAGCCGCAGCGCGTTGGCGATCACGCTGACCGACGACAGCGACATCGCAAGCGCCCCGATCAGCGGCGACAGCAGGATGCCAAACGCCGGATAGAGCACGCCGGCGGCGATCGGCACGCCGGCCGCGTTGTAGATGAAGGCGAAGAACAGGTTCTGCCGGATGTTGCGCATCGTCGCGTGCGACAGGTGCCGCGCCCGCACGATGCCGCGCAGGTCGCCCTTGATCAGCGTAATGCCGGCGCTTTCCATCGCAATGTCCGTGCCGGTGCCCATCGCGATGCCGACGTCGGCCGCCGCGAGCGCGGGGGCGTCGTTGACGCCGTCTCCCGCCATCGCCACCACGCGGCCAGCCCGCCGCAATTTTTCGACTGCCGCGCTTTTCTGATCGGGCAGCACCTCGGCCTCGACCTGATCGATACCGAGCCTGCGGGCCACGGCTTCTGCGGTGGTGCGATTGTCGCCGGTCAGCATGACGATGGCGATGCCATCGGCCTTCAAGGCCGCCAGCGCCTCCGCCGCGCTTTCCTTGATCGGGTCGGAGATGGCGATCACGCCCGCAACCTTGCCGTCGACGGCGGCGAAGATCGCGGTTGCGCCTTCCGTGCGCAGCCGTTCGGCGTCCGGCGCAAGCGCGGTTGTGGCGATGCCCAGTTCTTCGAGGAAGCGCGCGTTGCCCAGCACGACACGGCGGCGCTCGACCATGCCGATGGCGCCCTTGCCGACGGGCGAGTCGAACCCGTGAACCGGCGCAAGCTCGATCTCGCGCGCCGCCGCCGCCTCGACAATGGCGTGGGCGATCGGGTGCTCGCTTGCGCGCTCGACGCTGGCTGCGAACCGCAGCATCGTCGTCTCGTCGAATCCTTCGGCGGCCTGGACGGCGACCACCTTTGGCTTGCCCTCGGTCAGCGTCCCGGTCTTGTCGATCACCAGCGTGTCGACCTTCTCCATGCGCTCCAGCGCCTCGGCGTTCCTGACGAGCACGCCTTCGTGCGCGCCGCGCCCGACGCCGACCATGATCGACATCGGCGTGGCGAGCCCAAGCGCGCAAGGGCAGGCGATGATGAGCACGGTCACGGCCGCGACCAGGCCGAAGGCGAAACGGGGCTCGGGTCCGAAGGTCGCCCAGGCCGCGAAGGCGAGCACGGCGACCGCCACCACGGCCGGCACGAACCAGGCGGAGAAGCGGTCGGCCAGACGCTGGATCGGCGCGCGCGAGCGTTGCGCCGCGGCGACCATCTGCACGATCTGCGACAGCAGCGTGTCGCGCCCGACCTTCTCGGCGCGCATGACAAAACCGCCGCTGCGGTTGATCGTGCCGGCGATGACCTTCGCGCCGACGTTCTTGCCGACCGGCATCGACTCGCCGGTCACCATCGACTCGTCGAGTGTCGAGCGGCCTTCGATCAATTCGCCGTCGACCGGCACCTTTTCGCCCGGCCGTACGCGAAGTCTGTCGCCGACCGCGATCAGTTCCAGCGCCACGTCCTCGTCGGCGCCTTGATCGGTGACGCGGCGCGCGGTCTTGGGCGCGAGATCGAGCAAGGCGCGGATCGCGCCCGATGTCTGCTCGCGTGCGCGCAACTCCAGCACCTGCCCGAGCAGCACCAGCACGGTGATGACCGCCGCCGCCTCGAAATAAACCGCGACCGTGCCGGCATGCCCGCGAAAGGCCGCGGGAAACACCTCGGGCGCGAGCGTCGCGACGATGCTGTAGAGCCATGCCACGCCGGTGCCAAGCGCGATCAGAGTGAACATGTTGAGGTTGCGCGTGACGAGCGATTGCGCCCCGCGCACGAAGAATGGCCAGCCGGCCCACAGCACCACCGGAGTCGCGAAGGCGAGTTGCACCCAGTTTGAGGTGGCAGGGTCGAGCAGATGGAGCCCGAACAGATGGCTGCCCATCTCCAGCATCACGACGGGCACGGCCAGCGCCAGCCCGATCCAGAACCGGCGCGTCATGTCGAGGAGTTCGGGGTTGGGGCCGGTATCGGCCGTCGGCATCTCCGGTTCGAGCGCCATGCCGCAGATCGGGCACGAACCGGGACCGGGCTGGCGTATCTCCGGGTGCATCGGGCAGGTGTAGACCGTGCCTTCCGGCACCGACTCGGCGGGGCTGGCGGCGGACGGATCGAGATATTTCGCGGGAGTGGCGACGAACTTGGTCCTGCAGCCGGCCGAGCAGAAGTGGTAGGCCGTGCCGCGATGCGTGTGGCGATGCGGCGTGGTGTGCGGATCGACGGTCATGCCGCAGACCGGATCGCGCGCCTGACGGGCGGCGTGACCGTGGCCCGCGTGGCCGTGTCCGGCGTGAGGATGATGGCGGGTTTCCGCGTCCGTCATGATATCGGTTCCGTGGTCTTGTCTCAGATACCCTATGGGGGTATATAGCGGGCATGCAGACGAATGCCAAGGTATCCACGCTCAAGCGGTTGCGGCGGATCGAAGGCCAGGTGCGCGGGCTCGCGCGCATGGTCGAGGATGATCGCTATTGCATCGACGTGGTGACGCAGCTTTCCGCGGTGCGGGCCGCGCTGCGCGCGGTCGAGGAGGAGGTGCTGCGCGATCACGCCTCCCATTGCATCGAGCACGCCATCGCCAGCGGCAACAAGGCCGATCAGCGACGTAAGGTCGCCGAACTGATGGATGTCGTCCGCCGCTCCGCGCGTTGAGGGAATGCCGCCGGAGCATGGCGGAAAACGCTCCGGGCCGTAGACACTTGCGCCTTGATCTGGCACATGAATCCGGCGCTGCCCGGCAATCCGAAGCAGATCGGGCGCGGAAGGGGAGGATCGAATGGCCGACACCAAAGTCACGTTTCCGTCCGATGGATTGACGCTCTCGGGGACGGTGCGGGTGCCGGACGGCCTGAAGCCGGGTGAGCGGCGGCCCGCGTTCATCGTCATGCACGGCTTTGGCAGCAACTCGAGTTCGACCAATGTGATCGAGCCGTGCAAGATGTTCGAGAAGCTCGGCTATGTGACGCTGCGCTTCGACATGCCGGGCTGCGGCGAAAGCGAGGGCGTTCGCGGCCACTTGATCTGCCTGGAACAGGTGTCGGCTGCAAGCAATGCGCTCACCTTTCTCGCCAAGCATCCGCAGGTCGAGGCCGACCGCATCGGCATGATCGGTTCGAGCTTCGGCGCGGCCATCGCCGTCTACGTTTGCGGCGTCGACAAGCGGGTGGCCGTGGCGGTCTCCTCGGGCGGCTGGGGCGACGGGGCCTGGACGAAATTCACCGACATGCTGGCGGAGGGCCAGCGGCACCGCGAGAAGACCGGCCAGTCGCTGATGGTGCCGCGCTATGACATCGTGCCGATCCCCGAGCACTTGCGCACGCATCTGGCCGGGAATTCCATTCAGATGTTCACCGCGGAAACGGCGCAGAGCATGTATGATTTCCGCGCCGACGACGTGATCGGGCAGGCGGCCGGCCGGCCGATCCTGCTGCTGCACTCCTCGGTGGACTCCGTGACGCCAACCGAGCAATCCATCGAGATGTTCAAGCGCGCGGCGCAGCCGTGCGACCTGCACCTGTTCGCCGAGACCGATCATTTCATGTTCTCGGAGAGCAACACCCGCGTTCGCAGCGTCATCTACGACTGGCTGGACAAGTACTTCCCGGTCCAGGCCCGGGCGCAGGCGGCATAAGCGCCATGTCGGACGCCCGGCGTTTTTCCATCGCCGCGATGACGGCCTTCACGCGCGATGCGCTGCTGGCTTGCGGCGTTCCTGCGGCAGATGCCGACATCGTCGCCAAGGCCATGATCGAGGCCGACCTCACCGGCTTCGATGCGCACGGCATCTTTCGTCTCAAGACATACGTGGACAATCTGAAGTCCAATCGCATCAACCCCAAGGCCGATATCAAGGTGTTGCAACGCGCGCCCGCGACCGCGCTGATCGACGGCGACAATGGCATCGGTCATCTGGTGATGACGCAAGCCGCCAATCTCGCGGTTGAGCTGGCGCGCGCGTCCGGCATCGGCTGGGTTGGCGCGCGCAATTCCAACCATGCCGGCGCTGCCGGCATCTATGCGGAAATTCCGGTGACGCAGGGCATGGTCGGCATCTACGCGGCGGTGTCCACTGCGAACCACATGGCGCCGTGGGGCGGCGCGGAGGCACTGCTCGGCACCAATCCGATTGCGGTTGGCATTCCGGCCGGCAAGAAGGAAGCGCCGGTCCTTCTCGACATTGCCACCTCGGTGTCGTCGTTCGGCACCATCCGGCAGCACTTGGTGACAGGCAAGCCGCTGGAGGAGGGCTGGGTCGTTCACAGCAAGACCGGGCAGCCGATCACCGATCCGAAAAAGGTGTCGGAGGGCGTGCTGCTGCCGATCGGCGGTCACAAGGGCGGCGGATTGGCGCTCATCATCGGGCTTCTGGCAGGCGTGTTGAACGGCGCGGCGTTTGGGCGTGATGTGATCGATATGACCGGGCCGGGGGCCGGGGCTTCGAATACGGGGCAGTTCATGATCGCGCTTGACGTTTCGCGCTTCATGCCGCTCGAACAATTTGGCGCGGAGATGGACCGTCACCTCGACGAACTGCGTTCATCGCCGACTCTGCCCGGCTTCGACGCGATCCATCTGCCGGGTGAGGGGCGTCGGAAGCGGCGGGAGGAACGCGGCGCCAATGGCGTGCCGCTGCCGTCAACGCTGATCAAGCAACTCGACGATCTGGCGACGAAATTGGGGCTTCAGCCGCTCACCGCGCGGTAACGGGCGGGATTCGATCCGTTCGGGTTGAAGCATTCACGGGCCGGTGGCTACGGCGCCGGCTTGTTGTTCTCGTCAACCCAGGCGCGGACCTGCGGCAGAATTTCCGGCAGCAGTTTCTCCACCTCGGCGCGGGTCATGCCGGGTTTGATGCGCCGGTCATAGAGGATGTTGAGCAGGTATTGGTCGTAAAGGTCGAAGAAGCCCATTCGGACATCGTCGTTGAACATGGTCCAGGGCACGGTGGTGTCGTCGTTGATCGGCCCGAGCGCCTGCAGCATTTCCTCATAGATGCAGTCATAAAAGACGAAGTCGCCCGCATCCGCGACGATCAGCACGTCGGAATGCAGGATGCGCGAGTTCTCGTCCTTGCGGAACCCGGAGAGACATTGCGGTTCCAGCGAACGTTGGATGCGCCGTGCGCGGTCGATGCCGTAAAGCGTGCGGATCATGCGGGCAAGATCGCGGTCGTGCACCAGTGAGACGATGATCTGGGCTTCTTCGCGCCGGTCGGTCTTGGTGATGTCGAGGTCGCGGATACGCGCGTGAAGATCGGCGATGACCGATGCAACTTCGGCGCTGCGGTTTGGGGTCGAGCGGTTGTCGACGTAGACGCGAATCGGCCTGTCATACTTCCGGATGCGATCGACTCCGCCGGCGATATGAAACTCGGCGCCGAAGGTGACCTTGAAGAAACCATCGGCGATTTCAGCGTCGGTGAAGGTTTTGCGCTCGATCGCCCGGTGATGGGCCACCTTGGCATTTTCGGCGGCGACGGGTTCCACGGCGGAAACCGTGGCGACGGCGACGATCAAAGCCATGCCATAGGCGGGCCCGCGTCGCGTCCGGATGCCCGATAGCGCCTTTGCGCGACGGCTTCGGCCGAACGTCATGGTGTCGCTCTCTCGCGCCGCCCGTGCGGGCATATCATGGGGATAGACGGGCGCAGGCGCAATGCCTCGCGATGGACCGCGCCTTAATTCGGGACCGGAGCCCGCGATGCCGCCTTCAACTGCAGGGCGCGGATACGGTCGGCGAGGCTGCCTTTGTTTTTGCTTTCGGTCGCGGTGCCCCCGGCCTTGGTTTTGGCTGCCCGCGGGTTTTTGGTGCCCGGCGGCGTGCCGGACAGCATGGCCTCGATGGGAGAGTCGATCCCTTCCAGCGCGACAGTGAGGCGAGCGATTTCGGCCGCGATATCGTTGAGGCGATCGCGCAACAGTGCATTTTCGATGCGCTCGGCACCCCAGCTCTGGTCCGCTTCGCGTTTCAGGTCGGCGATTTCCTGGTGCAGCTTTGCACGCTCGGCCTTCGCCTGGGCAAGCTGGTCCTCCATCAAGGCTTTTTCCTTGGTCAGGTTCTCGGCGGTGGAGCGGTTTCGTCCGGCCGCCGAGGCCAGATCGGCACGCAACTCCGCTTCGAGCTTGCGTCCGGCCGAGATCGTATCGCGCAGTTGCGAGATCTCGGTGTCGCGCTCCGACAGCATTTTCATCTGGTCCGACAGGCGGGCTTCCATTTCGCGCACGCGCCGCCCGCGAATCTCGGCTTCCGTGGTTTGCACCACAAGCGCCCGCTCGAGTTGTGTCACCCGGTCGCTGAGCTTTTCCGCTTTGCCGCGTTCCTCCTGCAATTCCGCTGTGGCGGCGGCGGCTCCTTTGCGCTCGCGCGAGAGGCGCTCGCTCAGTTCGCGGGTGTCGCGTTCGTAACCCGCGACGCGCTCCTTGAGGGCGGTCACCTGGGTGTGCAAGGTCGCGGCTTCGGTCCGTTGGGTGTTGGCCGCCGTCGAACGCTCATCGACAAGGGTCGAAAGCTTCGCGAGCTCGGACTGCTTTTCGGCCAGCATGCGCTCGGCATCGCGCAATGCGCCGAGCTTCGCCGAATGCTCGCTTTCGGTGGCCCGAAGCTGGTCCTTGAGCGACTTCTCCCGCGCCTCGAGCGAGAACATCGCGGCGGTCTTTTCGCCCAATTCGGACTTGAGGCGGTTGATGGCGTCGGTCTTCTTGCCAAGCTCGGCGAGCTGGCTGGTGGTCTTGGCCTTCATCTGCTCGACGGACAGTTCGAGCCGCCGCGTCGACATCGCAAATTCGGCGCGAAGCTGGTCCTTGTCGGCCTGGATCTCCGCCATGGAGAGAGGGGTCGCGGCCTCCAGCCGTTTCATGGTCAGGCGGACCGCCCGGTTGTGGTCGAGCGGAATGAACACGAGCCCGAACAGGCTCGCCACCAGGAAACCGATGCCGAAAAACATGATCGGCTCGATCATGGACAATTGCCTCCGGCCGAATGGCGCCAAAGCGGCACAATGCCACGGTCGGGCCGGCGCTTCCAGAAGGGCCGACTGGGATCGTCAAAATGAAGCGGGCGGCTACAGCGGATTCCAGGTCGCCCGCGGCGTGAATTTGAGGTAGCCGATGTTGGCTCCCAGCCGGAAACCGATGCCCGACCGGATCGGAACCAGCACGATGTTGTTGGCGGTCAACGCGGTCATGCCAAAGCCGCCAATGAAATAGGCGGATCCGTCGATGCCGCCGAAACGCTCATAAATCGCCCTTGTATTCGGCAGGTTGTAGACCAGCATCATGGTGCGGGCGCCTTCACCGCCCGCATCAAAACCGATCGACGGCCCCTGCCAGTAAACCTTAAGGTCGCCTGCGTTCTTTGTATAAAGTGTGCCCTCGCCGTAGCGCAGGCCCGCCACGAATGCGCCGCCGGCCTCCTCGCCGAGGACGTAACCGTTCGGCAGGCCCCACTGGCTGACAGCCTTCTCGACCACTTGCGCCAGGCCCCGAGACACCGTGCCGAAGAACTGGTGACCGGCATTGACGATCTCATTCGACGAGAAGCGACTTTCGCTGGGCGGGTTTCCCGGTCCGTTCTGAGCGGCGGCTGTTGCAATGCCGAGGGTGCCCAGGAGAAGGGCGGAGGCGAGAAGGCGAATCATGGCGCGCATCCAGGTGCTCCATCGAGGATGGGGCGATAGCCCCGCTTAACCCGTTGCTCATGCTGCTGCCATAGCCTTGGCGGCAGGCAATCGAATCGCAGCACCACAGGCGTGGAATATGACGGCAGCGCGGCAGGAACGGAAGTCGTATCGTCGCTGCTGGGTTTTTGCACGAGTGTTGTGGGCGGTCGCACTGGCGGCGGGCGTTGGCTTTGCTTTGCCCGTCGTGCGTAGGGCCGCCGCCGATGTGGTCGTCGTCAACCGCTATACCGGCCTCGCCATCGACGGTGTTGATCCGGTCTCTTATTTCGTCGACGGGATTCCGAAGGTCGGCCGTGCCGCCTTGGAACTGCAATCCGGCGGCGCGATCTGGCGATTTCGGAACGAGGGTAACCGTGCCGCCTTTGCGGCCGCTCCCGGCGTATACCGACCGCGATTCGGCGGCCACGACCCGATGGCGGTGGCGCGCGGTGTGGCGACACCGGGCCACCCGGCGCTGTGGCTGATTGTCGGAAACCGGCTTTACCTCTTTTATAATGCCCGAAGCCGCAAAGCTTTTGCCAAAGATCCCGCTGCTGCGATCGAAGCGGCCAACCGGCACTGGCCGGAGGTTTCGCGCACCCTGTTACGGTAATGGGGGCGGTCTCGTGGCGTCGCCAAAGGCGATGAAATCGGGGACGCAAAAATCGCTCTGCCCATAACGCAGGGCCGTTCTGTCCGGCTTGCGGACGTCGCCTCCGGCTGCCAGCAGCACGGCGTGTCCCGCGGCGACATCCCATTCCGATGTCGGCGCAAGGCGTGGGTAGAGATCGGCCGAACCCTCCGCCAGGAGCGCGAACTTAAGCGCCGAGCCGCAAGGAATCCGTTGTGCTTGCGGAAGGCCATCGACATAGGCGTCCGTCGCGGAATCGAGGTGCGAGCGGCTGATAAGGACGCGCGGCGCGGTCGGCGGTTGTGTGCGTGTGCGAATCGGTTCGTGCGTCGTACTAAGAGGCGCGCCGCCAAGCGAGAGCGCGAACCGTTCGGCGCCAAGCCCGTTCCAGCCGCGCCAGATCATTCCGCGTGCCGGAGCCACAATCACGCCGGCGGCGGGCGTGTTGCCCTCCACCAGGGCGATATTGACGGTGAATTCATCGCGCCCATCGATGAATTCGCGCGTTCCGTCGAGCGGATCGACCAGAATGAATGTGTCTGGCACATGAGCGGTTTCGGTCTGCGATGCGGCTTCTTCGGACACCACTGC
>JAFKKQ010000059.1 GCA_017304505.1 Hyphomicrobiales bacterium
GTTCCTGCTCAAGCTGCGCGATATCGGTCATGGCAAACCCGTTGCATGGGGGCATCATGGTCCGCGAAAGCGGATGATCCAATAACCCCTGTGCAGCGGACGTTCCAAAACCAGTGGTTACCGGATGCCCCGCCTGCGCGGGGCATGACAGGTGAGTGATGGCCTCAGGCCGCCGCCGGCAGCGCCGCCTTGGCCTTCTCGACGATCACCTGGAATGCCGCCGGCTCGGCGATGGCGAGCTCGGACAGAACCTTGCGGTCCACGATGATGCCGGCCTTGGACATGCCGTCGATGAACTTCGAGTAGTTCAGACCGAACGGACGGACGGCGGCGTTGATGCGCTGGATCCACAGCGCGCGGAAGCTGCGCTTTTTATTCTTGCGGTCGCGGTAGGCGTATTGCTGCGCCTTCTCCATCGACTGCTTGGCGATACGGATGGTGTTGCGGCGCCGGCCGTAGTGGCCCTTGGTCGCCTTGAAGACCTTCTTGTGCTTGGCGTGCGAGGTGACGCCGCGTTTGACGCGAGCCATGATGAATCTCCTGAAGAATGAAACCTGCTACGGGGGCGCGAGCTGGCCGCCGATGCGGCCAAACGGTCCGTCAGCCGTTGGGCAGGAAGAACTTGATGATGTTGTCGCCGTCGGCCTTGAACATCACGCGGGTGCCGCGGTGCTGGCGAATCTGCTTGTTGGTCCGCTTGATCATGCCGTGGCGCTTGCCGGCCATCGCCGACTTCACGTGACCGCCTGCGGTGATCTTGAAGCGCTTCTTGGCGCCCGACTTGGTCTTCAGCTTGGGCATTTTGCTCTCCTTCGATGCGGCGCGGACACAAGCCTTGCGGCCCGGTCCCGCCGGGGTGCTCGCCATGAGCGTTATGGCCATGAGCGTGCTGATGGATTTCAGCCCCGCCGCCACGGCAGCCCTGTCAGCCGGGCGGCGAGAGGCCGGCGTTATGACAGAGGCGGGCCGAAAAGACAACTGGAGGCCGGCCGGGGTACCTTTGGCCTGAACGCCAAAGGCGGGCGGAAACCGGCAAAAAGGGCCGGGAACGGTTTGTTCCCGGCCCCCTCATAGCCTTTGCCGTGTCTTTCAGGGCGGTATCCGCCCCGTCCGCGGTCATCGCGGCGCCAGCACCATCACCATCTGGCGGCCCTCGACGCGGGGCTCGGACTCGACCTTGGCAAGCTTCAACGTGTCTTCCTTGACGCGATTCAAGAGCTTGGTGCCGAGCTCCTGGTGCGCCATCTCGCGGCCACGGAAACGGAGTGTGACCTTGACCTTGTCGCCATCCTCGAAGAAGCGCTCCATCGAGCGCATCTTCACCTGGTAATCGTGGTCGTCGATCATCGGCCGGAATTTGACCTCTTTGACCTCGACCACCTTCTGTTTCTTGCGGGCCTCGGCCTGCTTCTTCTGCTCCTGAAATTTGAACTTGCCGTAGTCGAGAATCTTGCAGACCGGCGGCGTGGCGTTCGGGGAAATCTCGACCAGATCAAGGCCGGCGTCTTGCGCCTTGGCCAAGGCTTCCGTGATGGGGACGGTTCCGAGGTTTTGACCGTCCTTGTCGATCAGGTGGACCTCACGAACGCGGATCTCTTCATTGATGCGCGGGCCGTCTTTCTGGACGGGGACCGGCGCTCTCATCGGGCGACGAATGGCGGCAAACTCCTTGTTGTTACGGACGCCCGGAGAATCGGGACTGTCCGTTCATAAGTCAACGCTGATTCATGCTTAAATCGGCAACGCTCACGCGACTTTTTGCCGGGCTGTGACTTCGGCGTAAAGCTTCAGGATGAGGGCTGCACTGGTCTGGGCGTCGAAATAGCTGCGGACCCAGGCGCCCCCACGGGCCCCGATCGCCTGCTGCTCCGTCTCCGGCATCGAGAACAGCCGGATCACCGCGGCGGACAGCGCCGCCGCGTCGCCGGCGGGAAACCGCATTCCCGTGATGCGGTCGCTGGCGACTGCAGGCGCGGCAAGGATGACCTCAGGCCCGGCCCCAAGATTGGAAGCGATCACCGGCCGTCCCATCGCCTGCGCTTCCAACAGCGCGCGCTGAAGGCCCTCCGGCTGGACCGCCGCCGAAACCACGACTGCGGCTGCGGCATAGGCCGCCGGCAGATCGTCGATGCCCCCGGCGATGCGGACGACGTCGTTGGCGCCGGCCGCCAGCACGCGGTCCCACAGTTCGGCGGCGTAATGCGTGTCCTGGTCTTCGGTGGCGAACACCACGACAAAACCCTTCAGTCCCATCGCTTTGAGTTGGCATGCGGCGTCCACCACCACATGATGGCCCTTGCGGCGGCGCATCCGGCCGACAACCAGGACGATCCGCCTGGTGTCGCGGATGCCCCAGGCGCGGCGCGCAGCGCCGACCCGGTCGGGCGATACGCTCGCCGGGTCGAAGCGGTCGATGTCGATGGAGAGCGGCACCACCGCGATGCGGTCCCACGGCGTGCCGTAGCGCTCGTGGACCAGGTCGGCGAGCTGGTCGCTCACGGCGATCACGCGATCGCCACGCGCCATGACGCTGTTATAAAGGCGCTTGAGCGCGTTCTGCTCCCGGAAGCCCTTGTACCAGGTGGTCAGGAACGGCATTCCGGTCGCGCGCGCGGCAAGACAGGCGCTCCATGCGGGTGCGCGTCCATGCGCATGGATAAGATCGCAGCGATGCGCGCGCACAAGGCGCTTGAGCGCGAAAGCATTGCGCAGCATCGTCAGCGGATTGCGGCTCGCGACGTTGAGCGTGACGCACCTTGCGCCGGCCGCGCGCGCCGTGTCCGTGAGGCGTCCGCCGCCCGAAGCGACAATGACGGTATGCCCGGCGGCGGCAAGGATGCGAACAAGCTCAAGCGCGCCCGCATCGGCGGCGCCTGCATGCAACGTTGGAACGACGACGAGAACGGTGAGGGTTGTATCGGCGCGCTTCGCCGCGGGCGGCGACGCAGCGGTGGATGCCGCGTCCGGCTCCGGGCGATCGGCAAGTGCCGATGCAACCGATCGAACTGTCACCGCGCCCCCAAAAAAACCTGCTGCTGGTGTTGATTTTGCTCGCAAAGGCCGGCTGCCTTTGTCGATCGTTATGGTCATAGTCGCCTTTGCCGACCCGCGCAATCGCGCCTGGAACGAGGTTGCAGCTCAGTCGTCGCTGTCGAGCAAAGAGGCATACACTTCGAGCGTGGCTGCGGTGGCTCGCTGCGGTGAAAACATGTATTCGGCGAATTGACGCGCCCGCGCCGCATGCGCGCGCTGGGCGTCGGCATCGAGCGCGAGAGCCGCCGCAATTGCGCTGGCGAGCTCCGCCGCGTTGCCGGGCGGAACCTCCCAGCCGGTGCGCAGATCCTCCGCGATGCGCGGCGGCGCCAAAAGATTTTCGGACAACGCGCCGACCGACGATGCGATGACCGGCCGCGCCATGGCCTGCGCCTCCGCGACCGGGTGTCCATCGAGCGGTGCCGCGATGTAAGGCACCACGACCGTGTCGGCCGCAGCATAGACCGCGACCATATCGGCATGATGACCAACAATGCGAAACAGAGCATCGACGCCCCCGATGCGCGCCCGCTTCCAGAATTTGCGTACAAAACGACGATGGTGCTGGTCGTCGCCGACGAGAACAAAGGTCACACCCTGCATGCCGTTGCCGGCCAGGATGCGTGCCGCCTCGACCAGGGTCAGTTGGCCGTTCTGCGGCGCGATTGCTCCTGGCGCCACCGCGATCCGGGCCCCATGCGGAATCCCCCACGCCTGCCGCAGTTGCATCACGCGGTCCGGTGGCACGGTGGCGGGATCGAAATGGGTGAGGTCGAGACTGGGTGGAATGACGCCGATGCGCTCGGGTGGGATGCGGTGGCGCGCGATCATCGGCCGCGCGTTGAACATCGAGTGCGAGATCACGCGATCGCCACGCGAGCCGCATGCGCGCGGCCGGCAAATCCGGAAGCTCCGTGACCAGATGAATGCCGTTGCGGCCGATTGCAATCTTTGCGATCCGTGCCGCGCCGGCGGTCCTGGCGTGGATGATATCCACGCGCTCGGCCGCCGAAAGCCGCCCCAGCGCGGTCGCGTCGGCACGCCGGTTGCGCAGGTTGAAAGCTGTGGCCATGAACGGCAGCCACTCGCCGCCGAAGCTCTCAAGTTCCTCGATCAATTCGCCGCGCTCGCCGGCAACGATCGCGCGGGCGCCGACCTGGACCAGCGCGCGTGCAACGTCGACGGCCGCGCGGGCCTTGGGCGCATCGCGAAGCGTCGTGACGACCTGCAGCACGGTCGACCCTGCAAGCGTGCGCGGCAGCACGCGAGGCTCGGTGACGTTTTCAGCGCCGGCCGTCATTGCCTGGTTCGCTCCTGCTCCATCATGACGCTGAGCTTCGGTCCTCCTCTTGTTTTCTCTTTTCCTATTTTTTCTTTTCCTGTTCTCTCTTGCACCCGATGATGACTCGCGGCGAAACAAGCGGATCGGCGTCCGGTGCGGCTGGTCGCCAGGAAGGTGTTGGACGGGACATGAGCGATTGTTGCCTGAAATCCATCGACGTGGGAACGGGAAAGGCCGCGCGCCGGATCGCGGTGCGAATCCGGGACGGTGCCGCGCCTGGTGTGTTCTGGCTCGGCGGCTTCAAGTCCGACATGCAAGGCACCAAGGCCGTCGCGCTCGATCGATGGGCGGATGCCAACGGCCGCGCCTGCATCCGCTTCGATTATTCCGGTCACGGCGAGTCCGGCGGCGATTTCGCCGATGGCACCATTGGCCGCTGGCTCGAGGAAAGCGTTGCGGTGTTTGAATCGTTCGCGCGCGGTCCACAGGTGGTGGTCGGCTCCTCGATGGGCGGCTGGCTTGCCTTGCTGTTGGCGCGCGAATTGAAGTCACGCGCGCCGGCAGGCTCGATCGCAGGCCTGGTGCTGATCGCGCCCGCCGTTGATTTCACCGAGGAATTGATGTGGAAGCGGTTCTCGCCGGAGATCAAGCGGCAGATCGAAACCACCGGCGCGTGGGAACGGCCGTCGGAGTATTCGGAGGCGCCTTACATGATCACGCGCGGCCTGATCGAGGAGGGCCGCAAGCATCTCCTGCTTGGCGGCTTGATCGAGACGAGCTGCCCGGTGTGCATCCTGCAAGGCGCGCAGGACCCCGATGTGCCGTGGCAGCATGCGATGGACCTGTCCTCACGGCTTGTGCGCGACGATGTGGTGCTGACGCTGGTGAAGGACGGCGATCATCGTCTGTCGCGCCCGGAGGATATCGAGCGGCTGATCGCGGCGGTGGCCGGATTCTAAAAATCCAGGTCGGCGTAGGTCGAGGCTGGCGCCAGGCCCGGCCAGGTTTCGGCCAACAGCGCGCGGAATGACGGGCGGGATTTCACCCGCGCATACCAGTGCTTGGCTGCGTCGTCCTCGTTCCACGGCACGTCGCCGAGATAATCGACCGCCGACAGGTGCGCGGCCGCGGCAAGATCGGCAAAGCTCATGCGATCGCCGGCGAGCCAGTCGCGCGTGCGTACCAGCCAGCCGATGTAGGCCAGATGATAGCGGACGTTGATGCGGGCCGCGCGGATCGCACTGGTGTCGGGCGGGCCGCCGCCCTGCTCGATCCGCATGTGCCGCTTGTAGAACCGCTCCATGACCAGCGGACCGCTGACCTCGGCGAAAAACTTCTCGTTGAACCAGGCGGCAAGCCTGCGCACCTCGATCCGACGCGTCGGCTCCTCCGGGAGCAGCCGGCCCTCATTGCGTTCGGCGCCGCGGGTTTCGTCGAGGAACTCCGCGATGATGGCGGCACCGGGTACCGGCGGGCAGCCTTCCGCGACCAGCACCGGCGTGGTCGCCGCCGGGTTGAGAATCAGGAATTCTTCTCGGCGTTCCCAGACCCGTTCTTCGACGGTGCGGTGCTCGAGTTGATGCTCGGCGAGCGCCAGCCGGATGAAACGTGAATGGGGACAGAAGGGATGATGAAAAAGTGTCAGCATGTCGCCAGGAAGTTGGTGCCGACGCGGCGGGAATCAGCAGCACGCAATTTTAACAGGCCACGGCGGAAGTCCCAACCTGTCATTGCCGCTAATGGTGCCTTGTCCCGCCCGAAAACCGGCGTCGAGCCTTCTGTTGAGCGCCCCTTCGCCGCCATTGCGTTGGGCGGGCGCTTGCGCGACAAGCACCGATCGCGATTCCACCGCCGCCATCCGTCTCGCCGGAGCCTTTCATGATCTTCGATGTGATCAAGGCGATTGTCCTCGGCATCGTCGAGGGCCTGACCGAATTCATCCCTGTTTCCTCCACCGGGCACTTGCTGCTGGTGGAGCGGTTTTTCGGATTCGCCGACGAGGACTTCGGCAAGACCTTCGCGGTGCTGATCCAGTTCGGCGCCATCCTGGCGCTGCTGTCGATTTATTTCGGCCGATTGTGGCAGCTCGCGACCGGCTTCTTCGTCGATCCCAAGGCGCGGCGGTTCGTGATCGGTGTGCTGCTGTCGTTCCTGCCGGCCGCGGTGGTGGGGGCGCTGGCACACGACTTCATCAAGACGGTGCTGTTCAACGAGTGGCTGATCTGCTTCACGCTGATCGTTGGCGGCGCGGTGCTGTTGTGGATCGACATGCTTGTTCTGCAGCCGCGCTATCGCGATGCCCAGACCTTCACCCTGCCGATGTATTTCATCATCGGCGTTGTCCAGTGCGTCGCCATGATCCCCGGCGTGTCGCGTTCGGGCGCGACCATTGTTGGCGCCATGCTGCTTGGAGCCGACCGCCGCTCGGCCGCCGAGTTCTCGTTCTGGCTTGCCATGCCAACGATGGCGGGCGCCTTCGCCTATGATCTCTACAAGTCCCATGCGAGCATGAGCGAAGGCAACATGATCATCGTCGGCGTCGGCTTTGCTGTATCGTTCGTCTGTGCCTGGGTCGTGGTGAAGACGTTTCTTGGCTACGTGCAGCGTCACGGCTTCGCGCTGTTTGCATGGTGGCGCGTGATCGTGGGCTCGCTGGGGCTGATCGGGCTGGCCCTGGGCCGGTAACGCCGCGCCAAACGCGCGGGCTGCGTCAGGCGAATCGGTTGGTTTTGAACTGCCCGGTCTTGCGGAAGCGCCAGAGATACGTCGGCACGATGCTTTCGATGGCGGTCGGCTCGACGCCGAAGGCGGCAAGCGTCCGGCCTTCAGCTTTCGCCTGCGCGGAAACCACGTTGTCGCTCTTGAGCAGTTCGACCTGGTCCGGCGTCAGCAAGGGCTTCGGCATCAGTTGCAGGAAGGCCGCTTTCAGCTTGGCCAGCGCAAACGGGACCGGCACGAGCAGCCGGCGGCGCTCGGTCACCTTCAGCACGTATTCCAGAATTTCCTTGAAGGTGAGCACCTCGGCGCCACCGATCTCGAAGATCGTGCCGGGCTTGGCCTTTCCTTCGACAATCTGGGCAATGGCTTCGGCGACGTCACCGGCAAACACCGGCTGGAATTTCGTTTCTCCGCCGCCGACCAGCGGCAGCGCCGGCAGCATACGCGCCATTGCGCCGAACTTGTTGAAGAAGTCGTCCTCGGGCCCGAACACGACCGAAGGGCGAACGATCACCGCGTCGGGGCTGGCCGCGAATACGGCCTTTTCGCCGAGCGCCTTGGAGCGCGCGTAAAGCGACGCGGAATTCTCGTCGGCGCCGATGGCCGACACCTGGATCATGCGCGCGCCTTGCGCGGTCGCGGCCTGGGCCACCCGTGCGGCGCCCTGGTCCTGCACCGCGTTGAAACGCTGCTGGCCGCGCTCGAACAGGATACCGACGAGATTGATGACGGTGCTGGCGCCGCGCGCGGCGGCCTCCACCGAGCCGGCGTTGCGCACGTTGGCCTGGACCGCGTGGATCTGGCCGACCCGGCCGAGCGGCTGCAGGTGGCCGGTGAGCTCCGGCCGGCGGCAGGCGATCCGGATACGGTAGTGGCGGCGGGCCAGCGCCCGCACCAGATGGCGGCCGAGGAAGCCCGAGCCGCCAAAGATCGTGATCAAAGTGTCGTTGTGGTCCTGGAAGGTCATCGTTTGCGCTCGCAGCCGGTGCCGCGGCCCGGTCGCGGGAGTCGGGCGGCCGCAGCCGCCGGATTACAGGATGGGTCGAAAGTCGTCCAGGGGCGAGGCTTCGATTGACAAGGCAAATGGTCGCCTCTTATCTGTGCCGCACGAAGCTGATCGCACCGTGCCCAGGTGGCGGAATTGGTAGACGCACTAGTTTCAGGTACTAGCGCCGCGAGGCGTGGAGGTTCGAGTCCTCTCCTGGGCACCAAATCACCGAAGATAGCAACAAGAATTCAGTAGCTTACGCTATCAGGCGGGTCGCTGATCCACCTTGACGCCCACCTTTGCGATTGCGGTAGGGGCGACGTTTTTACGCACACGGGACAATCTCGCACGTCGTAGCGCTTGCCGAGCGTGACTTGATTTTCACTCATCCATCAGCGCGAGGAAATCGCGCTATGACCCATCTGCGACGCACGTGAGAGTGGCGATGATGGACAAAGATTTTGCATCAGAACTGGCGGGCATATTTAACCCGCCCGACATCGTGCGCGAAAATATGTGGCGCGAGGTTGGGCGCGCAGTTGTTGCGATCTCTGACATTGAGAGAGTGTTGGCAGCAATCTGCATTAGGCTAAGCCCGGCCTCGGAACGAGAAGCCGTGGACATCTTCATGTCCGATAGAATGTTCGCCAGTCGATTAAGATTCCTGACCTACTTGGTGGCGCGCTGGAACGATCCAAAGTTATCGTTGCGTTGGGCCAGCATCGAGAGAAAGCTCCAAAGCCACAAGAGAATTCGAAATCTCGTAGCGCACCAAGGAATGATCGAGGGGGAGCCGGATAACTTGGGACTTCCACAAGTCTGTTTGCACCCGCTATCGCTAAAGAGAGGCGGGAAGAAGCTCACCGCCAAAGACATCAAAGCAACCGCCGATATGCTTCAAAAGTTGAAGCACGATGTTGGGTTAATGCTCATCAGTATCAAGGAGCCGCCGGCTAATCGTGCGAGATGACCGCACCTGGAGTACACATGACAAAGCCCGCACCGTTTACTCAGGCATCTATCCGGCGGGTGATCGAAGCCGCCCGCAAGGCCGGGCTCCGCGTCACGGGCATCCGACCAGACGGCACGGTGCTTGTTGAGGATGGCGGACTTACGCCGTCAGGAGACGTTGCGGGGGATGAATCGCTTCCGCCTTCCGACAGTCCATTTTGGGATGATGTCGGGACCTAACGTTGGAAACAAAAGGCCCCAGCATTTGCCGTGGCCATTGTCATTTGAAGCTTGAGCTTCCTCGATCCGACACCGATAAGGCTGCTATAGCAAACGCTCATTGACGATCTCTCTCACCGGGCGAAGGCTTTTTAGGGCGAGTTCGATCGTGTTGCCTATCGCTTCAATTGTTTCCTGACCAACCCCGCCGTCGGTAAGAAGCGCCATCCTCGCGGTCACAAGAAGGTCTAGGCCGGCATCCATCTGATCGATGGCGCGCGACATCGGTTTGGTCGGAACGATCGTCGCGGAGGTGGAATTCGTCGTCATAGCGAGTTCTCTCCTTATCCAAGGCGTCGGCAACGCCAACGATGCGCAAATATAAACGATATCGTTTACAATGTCAATTAACGATATCGTTTATATTTGCGACGGCTTATGTTGACGGAATAAAAGATATCGCTTATTGCACCCGTTTATGGGCCGACCGCCTCTCAATATGACGCCAGCGCTAGTGCGTTTTCCGAAGGACGTGCTGGAGCGCATTGACGACTTGGTCGGCAGCGGTCGTCGCCCGCAATTCATCCGGGAGGCGGTGGAAAACGAGCTCGCGCGCCGGGAGCATTCGGTGTTGGCTCAAAAGAAGCCGCCATCCTCCCGCAAATCGCGCGGGCCGAAGTGACAGCCAGCGGCAACCCTGCGACGTGGCGTTGAAGCAGGGCTACTAAATCGGTTACATCATAAGCGCGCGCGGCCCCCGCGCTCACTACGTCTCGTTCGGCCTCCACGCCGAAACCCGTAGAAATAGGGGCCACGCTTTCCTTGTCGCCCTGTAGCGCAACCGGTAGAGCCGAGCCCTCATAAGGCTTTGGTTGCAGGTTCGAGCCCTGCCGGGGCGACCATTAAGGTAACGGTCGGATAAACATCAGGGGGAATTTACATCATGTTTTTGCGTTTTGTTGCGATTGCTGCTGGGCTTGCGATCGCTGTCCCGGCTTATGCAAGCTGTGCGCTTTCGAGCGGGCCGTGCTCGACTGATTCATTCGGCAACACGTACCGGACACAGCAAAATCTCGGCGGTGGCTATACCACCCATCGCAACGGCTCGCCCTATTCGACGACGAACCAGAACCTCTCGGGCTCATACACCGAGAGCTATACTGGCGGCGGCTCCAGAATCTACAATCACGATCCGTACGGGAGCAGCTTCCAGAGCCCGTATGGGTCGCATCGTAGTCGGTATTGATCCGACATTGAAAGAGTTAGGGGGCTTGGGCAATGGCGTTTGCCAATCCTACCGCATACTCCAAAGGGCGGATAAATCGAGCGGGAGAGGCTGCGCGGCAGGGTAATGCTAGCGGGCAAGACATGGAGGTCATTAACAACTGGCGCGCCTCCCACGCCTATATCTTAAACACGTTCCAGGCCACCCTTCGCAATAGAACCAGGGGAACCGATATCGCCGTCGCCCAGCGGCTTAAGAGATTGCGAACGCTAGTAAACAAACTTGAACGGCTGCCGAGGATGCAGCTTTCGCGAATGGATGATGTTGCCGGATGCCGGCTCATATTCCGTAGCATTCGCGAACTGACCGAATTCCGGAACGCTGTCCACAAGGCACGGTTCGACCACAAACTTCGGAACGAGGTAGAGAAGTACGATTACATTGCCTCGCCAAAGCCAGACGGATATCGCGGTATCCACGACATTTACGAATACAACGTGAGGTCCGAGACCGGGATGGCGTACAACGGGCTGCTATTGGAATTGCAGTACCGGACGATCTACCAACATGCGTGGGCAACCACCGTTGAAATCGTCGGCATGATTACAGAGAACCAGCCCAAGTTTCATGCTGGGGACCAACGGCACATCGAGTTCTTTCGTCTGGCGAGCGAGATCATCGCGCGGACCTATGAGCGAAAATCGAGTTGCTATCCACACATAGGCAATCGTGAACTGGTGCGCAAATTCCGCGAACTGGATCGGGAAATCCGCATCCTGCAACTTCTCCGTGGTCTCAATACCTCGACCGAACAAATGGGCGGCAGGAAAAACGTAATCCTTTCAATGTCTGGGGCTGGACAACTTAGCTTGTTTACCTATGCCAAAGGTACAGATGCCCTGCGGAAGTACTTTGAACTAGAGAAATTGCACGGCGGAGCGGATGTCGTGCTCGTGAAGGCGGATACTGGCGCAGATATTAGGTTATCCTATAAGAATTACTTCAGCGACCCCGCTGATTTCTTAACGTATGTCAATCATGGGTGCAACAGACTATCGCGTCCCACCACAAGACTCGCGAGGCGAAGATAAAAACACGCCGAGCGATAACTGTTCGACAATCACGGCTGCACGGGGCATGAGCCACGGATTAAGAGCGATGTAGGGCGAGCGTAAATTTCCAGACGCCGGCCCGCTTGGAGTGATCAGTTTAAACGGCAGTCGGATTGCGGCCGGTCTTGAGCGTCCGCCGCGTCGAGGATGTCCATAGCCCGGCGCATCAGGATTTGCGCCTGCTCGCGAAACCACGGCGCGAAATGTCCGCTTTCCGGGGTAGTAGCTACGGCTAAGGCAGCATTCGCCAGGGAGATTGCCCGCGTCATCGCCGCCACGTCGGTTCTCGTATCCTGCGCGGCCTCAATGAGGTGCTGCTGAAAGATTTGCGGGCCATCCGGCAGGCCGATTACGATCCCGATCGCCTGCCGCATGTCCTCCAACATCACGCTGGCGCGTGTCGGAATCGTCGTGGTGTCGCTCATTGTTTCACCTCACGTTTGATTTCGGGAACGATCATGCCGTCGATCAGCCAGCGCCAGTAGGGCAAGCTGGCGTAGGGCACCAATCGGCGCGCGGCGGACACATCGCCTTCGCTCGCGACACCCCC
The DNA here is from genome assembly GCA_017304505.1 of Hyphomicrobiales bacterium. GTDB lineage: Bacteria > Pseudomonadota > Alphaproteobacteria > Rhizobiales > Xanthobacteraceae > Z2-YC6860. The sequence goes on from JAFKKQ010000059.1 coordinate 12,079, forward strand.
TTGGCCGCTCGCCGCGCGACGCATG
>JAFKKQ010000502.1 GCA_017304505.1 Hyphomicrobiales bacterium
GCGTGCCGGTGAGAAGCTGGATCAGCGTGCTCTTGCCGCTGCCGTTCGGCCCGACGATACCGACGCGGTCGCCACGCTGGATGCGGATGGAGAAGTCGCTGACAATGGGGCGGCTGTCGTAGGACTTGCCGAGGTTCTTGGCCTCGATGACCAGCGCTCCCGATGCGTTGGCTTCGCTGGCCGCGATCGTGGCGTTGCCTTCCGCTCCGCGATGGGTCCGCCGGGCTTCGCGCAGCGCCTGCAGACTTGCGAGCCGGCGCACATTGCGCTTGCGCCGCGCCGTGACGCCATAGCGCAGCCAATGCTCCTCCGCGACGATCTTGCGATCGAGCTTGTGCTGCTCGCGTTCCTCTTCTGCGAGAACCTCGTCGCGCCAGCTTTCGAAGTCGGCGAAGCCGCGCTCGACGCGGCGCGTCTCGCCGCGGTCGAGCCAGACGGTGCTGCGCGACAGGTTGGAGAGGAAACGCCGGTCGTGGCTGATGATGACCAGCGCGCTGCGCCGTCCATCGAGTTCGCGCTCCAGCCATTCGATGGTGGTGAGGTCGAGGTGGTTGGTCGGCTCGTCCAGCAGCAGAATGTCGGGATCGGGGGCCAGAACGCGCGCCAATGCTGCGCGGCGGGCCTCGCCACCGGAGAGTTGCGCCGGATTTTCCGCCCCGTTCAGGCCGAGTTGCTCCAGGAGATAACGGGCCTGATGCGCGCCGTCGTTCGGTCTGAGACCGGCTTCGACATAAGCGAGTGTCGTTGTTGCGCCGCCAAAATCCGGCTCCTGTGCCAGATAACGCACCGATGCACCGGGCTGCACGAAGACGCTGCCGCTGTCGGGCTCGACCGTGCCGGCGGCGATCTTGAGCAGCGTCGACTTTCCCGAGCCGTTGCGACCGACGAGGCAAACCCGCTCGCCGGGCGCGACGGACAGTTCCGCCCCGGTCAAGAGGGGTGTGCCGCCGAACGTCAGCGTGATGTCTTTGAGGGCGAGAAGGGGAGCGGGCATTGCTGAATGCTGTTTGAAGCGATGCGTCAGGTCGGGACGCGCCGCTGCTGCGCAAGGCAGTCGTTCACGAAAGACGCAAGGTCGCCTCCGGTGAACAGATGGCCGGCGATGCCGGCGGCGCGGGCGGCTTCCATGTCGATGTCCTTGTCGCCGATGAGGAAGCTTGCGGCGAGGGCCACCGGCCAGTTGCCGATGAGATCGAGCAACATGCCGGGCCGCGGCTTGCGCAGATCGGAATCCCACCGATAGGCTTCGACTTTGGCTTCGGGATGAAACGGGCAGTAGCGCGCATCGTCGACCCGCGCGCCTTCCGCCGCGCTCTGTTGTTTCATCCATGTGTGCAGGTGCGTGACATCGTCC
>JAFKKQ010000503.1 GCA_017304505.1 Hyphomicrobiales bacterium
GGTTCTCCGGGTTGGAGATGTCGAACAGTTCCATGCCCGCCGGCTGGAGTCCCTTCTTCTGGGTCTGGTAGGCCACGGCCATGATGTTGCCGGCCGTCTCCAGCGAATTGGAGCGCATGTGGCTCTGCGGCAGGTCGGTCTGGCAGATCACCTTGGGCTTGCGCGGGTTGGAGACATCGAGCGCGGTGAAGTTCTTCGGCGCGCTCTCATGCGCCAGCCACAGGATGCGGCGGCCGTCGGGCGCGATCTGGATCGACATGCCCTCGCCGATGCCGCCGAAGCCGTCGAGCATGTGGTGGGCGAGGAGCTTGAAATTCCAGGAGACGGTGCCATCGGCGCCGGCACGCGACGTGTCGCGGCGGACGGCGGGTTTCTTGACGGGCTTCCCGGCAGACGCCGCCTTCTTCTTCGCGGGCGCGGACCGCTTCGCGGGTTTCCTTGCAGCCTTGGCCTTCACGGCCTTCTTCTTGTTCTTGGCAACTGGCTTTGCCTTTACGGCCTTCTTCTTCGCACGTTTCATCACGTTCTCCCTGCGAGCGGACTTAAACCGCGATGCACGACGTTTAGCGCGTTTCCGTTGGCGGGGGGAGGGGCCAAAAGCGTGGCGGCTGTGCCGGCGTCCGGTTACGCGCCGGTCTTGGCCTTGTCCATGAACTCCGGCCGCAGCACCGTCTTCATGTCCGGTATCTTGGAGATCTTCTTTGCCTTCAGCAGAACCTCGGCGTGGTGCTGCATGTAGGGCGCGAGATCGTGCGGGAATCCCGGATCGACCACGACCCGGCTCATGGCCGTGGCGAAGGTATCCTTGGACATCTTGTAGCCCTTCGACGCGAAGAACGAATAGATGACGTCGGCGACCTTCTTCGGGTTTTCCTTGAAGTCTTTCTTGGCGTCAAGCCACGCTTTCAAATAGTTGACGATGGCATCGGGGTTCTTCTGCACGAAGTCCGGTGTCGCGGCCATGAACACCGGCACCTTGTCGTATTTCTCCAGGTTCACGACGATGGTGCCGAGCCCGTCGGCCTCGGCGATGGCGTTATAGGGCTCGATGTTGATCATGGCGTCGACGGTCTTGGCTGCCATTGCGGCGATCATGTCGTTGACGTTCATGCGCACCTCCTGGAACTCGCCCTTCTTCAGGCCGTTCGCAGGCAGCACCTGATCCAGGAAGATGTTACCGATGGAGGAGCCGGTCTGGTTGGCGATCTTCTTGCCCTTGAGGTCGGCGGCCTTGGTGATGCCGGTGTCCTTGCGCGCCACCAGCGCGCCGGTCTTGCCGACGGTCTCGATCACGGCGATGGCGACGAGGCCGCCCTTGTCGTGGCCGATGAGCAGCGAGGGGCCCGCGTAGGTGCCCATGTCGACCTGGCGCGCCACCATCTGCTGCATGGTGAGGTTGCCCGACGGCACGGCGAAGTCCTCGGTCTTCAACCCGCGCTTTTCGAGATAGCCGGACTTCATCAGGTAGTAGGTCGGCATGCCCCAGATGTTGGTCTGGTAGCCCTGGCGGACCGTGACCTCCGCCGCCGATGCGGGCGTGAGGCAGCCAAGGCCCGCGGTCAGCACCGTCGCGCCGGTCGCGGCGATGATCTGGCGACGATTCATTGCGTCGAGTTTTATCGTCATGTCGTCATCCTCCCATTCTGCTTGTTTTGGTTTGTCGCACGGCGGCCGATGTCATGCTGGTGTCATGCCGCCGTTATTCCTGCTGCAATCCGAACTCGTGAATCGTGGCTGCGACATCGTTCACGGTCTGCGTGACGATCCGCCCCAGCTCCTGCGGCGTCGAGGACTCCGGCAGCGAGCCGCCCTTCTCGATCAGGTCCTTGTAAGCCGGCATCGCCACGATCGAAACGATCTCCTTGTGCAGCCGGTTGATGATCGGCTGCGGCG
>JAFKKQ010000060.1 GCA_017304505.1 Hyphomicrobiales bacterium
TCGGGCGCATTGATCGGTGGCGTTCTGATCGGGCTGACCGAAGCGATGGCCGGGTTGTTCTTCACGCCGTCCGCCAAAAGCATGTTCGCCTTCGCCATCCTGGTGGTGGTGTTGCTGTTCCGGCCGCAAGGCATCATGGGCCGGAGGCTTTCATGATCGGCCGTATGGTCCATGATGTGCCGCGCCATGTGCTGTGGCTGTTGGGCGTCTTGTTGGCCGGCCTCTTGGTCGCGCCGATCTTCGCCGACGACTATCTGCTCACCGTCCTCATTCTCATCCTTTATTTCGCCTATACGGGCCAGGCCTGGAATGTGCTGATGGGCTTTGCCGGGCAGCTTTCGCTGGGGCACGCGCTCTATGTCGGTCTTGGCGCCTATGCGGCCGCGGCACTCTATGTCCACTATGGCATCGGCCCCTGGATCGGGATGCCGGTCGCGATCCTGATTTCCGTGGCAAGCGGCGCCATCATCGGTTTTCTGGCGTTCCGCTTCGGCGTGGCCGGTGTCTATTTCGCCATTCTGACGATTGCGTTCTGCGAATTCGCGCGCATCGGCTTCGATCATTTCGGCTGGATCGGCGGTTCCGGCGGACTGTTCATGCCGGTTTCCAACCACACGCAGAACGACCTTCTGAACCTGCGCGGCCAGCCGGTGATGTTCTATTACGTGATGCTGGCCTTGACGGTCATCGTCTTCGTGCTGTGTCACCTGCTGTTGCGCAGCCGTGTCGGCTATTTCTGGCAGGCGATCCGCGAGGATGAAGAAGCGGCGCGGTCGCTCGGCATCGCAACCTTCCGCTATAAGATGGCGGCCATTGTCGTGTCGTCCGCCATGACCGCGCCGGCTGGCGTGTTCTATGCGTTCTATTACAACAACCTGTTTCCCGAGCAGACCTTCTTCATCCTGCGCTCCATCGAGATCATTCTGGGGCCGATCATCGGCGGCATCGGCACGTTGTTCGGACCAGTGCTCGGCGCGTTTGTCATCACGGGCCTGTCGGAAGGACTGCAGGAGTTGCTCACGCTCTATGGTTTCGACACGCCCGGCGCCAAGCGTTTGTTCTATGGGGTTTGTCTGCTGCTCGTCGTGATGGTGCTGCCGAACGGGATATGGCCGCCGCTGGCGCGTCTGCTGCGCCTTCATCGGTCACGTGACACGACGGGGCCGCAGTCATGACCGCGCTCCTTGAGGTTTCGAACATCTCGAAAAGCTTCACTGGCCTGCGCGCAGTTGCCGATGTCAGCTTTTCCGTTCCGCAACGGTCGCTGTTCGCCGTGATCGGTCCGAACGGGGCCGGCAAGACCACGCTGTTCAATCTGATCGCGGGTGTTTTGAAGCCGGATGGTGGCAGCATCACATTCGGCGGCGCGCGCATCGACGGCTTGCGGTCCGATCAGGTGTGCCGCCGTGGCATCGGCAGGACGTTCCAACTGGTCCGCCCCTTTCCGGCGCTCACGGTCGAGGAGAACGTGATGATCGGCGCGCTGCTGCGCCATCCGGACCCTTCGGAGGCGTTGCGCCGCGCTCACGATGTTCTGTGGCGTCTCGACCTGTTCGACAAGCGCATGCAGCTTGCCGGCGCGCTGACGCTCCCCGACCGCAAGCGGCTTGAAGTGGCCCGCGCGCTCGCGACCGAGCCGAAGCTCCTCTTGCTGGACGAGGTGATGGCGGGCCTGCGCCCGACCGAGACGGACCGTATGGTTGAGATTTTGAAGAAGCTCAACAGGGATGGTGGCCTCACCATCCTCCTGATCGAGCATGTGATGCGCGCCGTGATGTCGCTTGCGACGCATGTGCTGGTGCTTCATCACGGCGCTGCTATCGCCGAGGGGGCACCCGAAGCGGTCGTGCGCGACCCCGAAGTCATCCGCTCGTATCTTGGCACCGAGGCGGTGTGATGCTGACTGTCGAGAACCTCGAAGTCTTCTACGGCGACGTTCGGGCGCTCGATGGCGTGTCGCTTACCGTGGAGCAGGGCTCGATCGTCGCCATCGTCGGCGCCAATGGCGCGGGCAAGACGACCCTTATCCGCACCATTGCCGGCATGCTGCGCCCCGCGCGGGGGCATATCATGTTGCGGCAGACCGATATCACCGGGCTCCCATCGCATCGCATTTGCGACCTTGGCATCGGCCAGGTGGCCGAAGGCCGGCAGCTTTTCCCGACGCTCAGTGTCCTCGAGAATCTCGAAATGGGCGCGATGCTGCCGCGGGCGCGCTGGAACCAGGATCGCAATCTCGATCACGTGTTCGCATTGTTTCCGCGACTCGCCGAGCGCAAGGAGCAACTCGCCGGAACGCTGTCGGGCGGCGAGCAGCAGATGCTGGCGATCGGCCGCTGCCTGATGGGAAAGCCCGATCTCGTAATGTTCGACGAGCCGTCGCTGGGGCTCGCGCCGGCCGTGGTGCAATCGGTGCTGCAGACCATCCGCGATCTGAATCGCGAGGGCTTGACCTGCGTTCTGGTCGAGCAGAATGTTGCAGTATCGCTCAAGCTTGCCAGCCGTGCGTATGTGCTCGAAAACGGCCGTGTCACGCTGACCGGCACCGGCGAGGAACTCCTCGCCGACGACCGGGTGCGGCAAGCCTATCTCGGGATATGACCGTCACGCGCTCGTGACGCCGATGCGAGAAGAACGGCGTCGCTTCGCCCGCCTATGACCGGTCATCCACGTCTTTAACCCGATAATCCGACTCGTGATTTTAAGGCGTGGATGCCCGCGACAAGCGCGGGCATGACAGTAGTAGAGGATGCCGCGGGTCTTACTTCAGCGGCTGGCCGATGGTGACGGTCAGCTTTGGCAGTCCCTCGACCTCGCATTCCAGCTTGTCGCCCGCCACGGTGGCTGCGACGCCCGATGGCGTTCCGGTCATGATGATGTCGCCGGCTTCGAGTGCGACCATCTCCGACAGCTTGCTGATGATTTCGGGCACGTTCCAGATCAACTGCGTCAGGTCGCCGTCCTGACGGACCTTGCCGTTGCACTTGAGCGTGATCTTGCCCTTGCTCGGATGTCCGACCCGGCTCACCGGCGCCAGCGGCCCGCACGGCGCGGACGCATCGAAGGCCTTGCCGACTTCCCACGGGCGCTTGATGTCGCGGGAGGCGATCTGCAGGTCGCGGCGCGTCAGGTCGATGCCGACGCCATAGCCCCAGACGTTGTCCAGCGCCTTCTCGGTCGGGATGTTGCGGCCGCCGCTCTTGAGCGCCACCACCAGTTCGACCTCGTGGTGGAGGTCCTTGGTCAGCGACGGATAGGGCGCGGTGCCATTATCGGGCACGATGGCATCGGCCGGCTTGGCGAAGAAGAACGGCGGCTCGCGCTCGTCCTGGCCCATTTCCTTGATGTGCTCGAGATAATTGCGGCCGACGCACCAAATCCGGCGGACCGGAAACAGGTCGCTCGATCCGGCGACCGCGAGTGCCGCTTGCGGCGGCGGGGGAATGACGTAACGCTTGCCGTTGCTCATGTTGGCTTTTCTGCTGGAATTGCGGGAAAATCGATGAATGCGATCCGGCCGTTTACGGCCGGGCGACCCCAGATAACACATTGACTTTGGCGATCAAAGGTCGGCCGGGTGCACAGCCCGGTTGTCGTCGCGGTCCGCCGCTACGCCGACGCCGCGGAAACGGGCGTGGGCAGGTGCTCGTCCTTGGCTTGGAGCCGATAGAAGGCCGCGTAGCGCCCGCCTTTGTGCAGCAGCTCGTCATGGCGGCCGGACTCGACGATGGCGCCGCTTTCGACCACTAGAATGCGGTCGGCGTGCGTGATGGTGTGCAGGCGGTGGGCGATGGCGATGGTGGTGCGGTCTTCGCACAGGCGCGCCATTGCGTCCTGAACCAGCCGCTCGGACTCGGAATCGAGCGAGGCGGTCGCCTCGTCCAGCAGGATGATCCGTGCGTCCTTGATGAGCGCGCGCGCAATGGCGATGCGCTGGCGCTCGCCTCCCGAAAGCTGAAGGCCGCGCTCGCCGGCCGCGGTGTCGTAGCCAGCGGGAAAGTTCATGATGAACTCATGCGCGTGGGCGGCCTTTGCCGCTGCGACGATCTCGTCCTCGCTGGCGTCCGGCTTGCCGACGGCGATGTTGTCGCGGATCGTCCCGTGGAACAGGAAGACATCCTGGCCGACATAGGCGATTTGCCGGCGAAGGGAACGACGCGAGTGGTCCGCGATGGTCTGTCCGTCGATGCGGATCGAGCCGGAGTCGGGTTCGTAGAACCGCAGCAGCAGGTTCAAGACGGTGGATTTGCCGCCGCCGGACGGGCCGACCAACGCGGTCATCTTGCCGGGCTCGATCGAGAACGTCATGCCGCGAATGGTGATTTCGTTCGGCCGATAGGAGAAGCGAACGTCGTCGAATTCGTCTTGCGCATTTGTGATTTGCAGCGCCGGTTTGTTGTCGTCGTTCGGCTCGGTCGATGGTGTGTCGATGACATCGAACAGGATGCGCACGCCGACCAGCCCGGAGTTCAACTCGATGTTGAGGCGCGCCAGCCGCTTGGCGGGTTCATAGGCCAGCATGAATGCGGCCAGGAAGGAGAAGAACTGGCCCGGCGTCGCGCCGGTTTCGATAACGCGGAAGCCGCCGTAGATCAGCGCCATCGCGATGGCGAGGCCGCCGAGCGCCTCCATCAGCGGGCTCGCGCGATGCGCCACCCGCGCCCACTTGTTGGATTCGTGCTCAAGCTCGGCCACGTTGGCCTCGAGCCGCGCCCGCATCACATCTTCGAGCGTGTAAGCCTTGACGACACGGATGCCGTTCAGCGTTTCCTGCAGCGTTTCCAGGATGCGGGTGCCGCCCGTGAACTGATTGCGCGCGATGCCGTAGATGCGGCGGATCATCTTGCGCAAGACCAGGAACGCCGGTGGCGCCACGACGAAGCTGAACAGCGACATCACCGGGTCTTGAATCACCATCACCGCGACTAGGCCGATCAGCGACAGCAGGTCTCGGCCGAACGCGGTGACGAGCAGGTTGATGACCTGGCTTGCCGCCGCCGCGCCGGTGGTCAGGCGCGACATGAACTCGGATGAATGCCGGTTGGAGAAAAAGGCGATGTTCTGGTCGATCAGCGCCTCGAACATGCGCCGCTGGTTCTGCGCAACGATGCGGTTGCCGATCCGCGACAGCATCACCGCCTGGGCGTAGCTTGCCGCGCCCTTGATCGCGAACAGCGCAGCCGTCACCAGCGCCAGCGTGACGATGCCTGGAAGATTCTTATCGACATAGGCCGCGTTGATGACGTCGCCGATGAGATAGGCGCAGAGCGCTGTCGCCCCGGCGGCCACGCCCATCAGCGCAAACGCCACCGCGTAGCGCTTCCATTGGCCGAACGCCTGCTCGGTCAGCAGGCGGTGGATCAGCGCAGGCGCGCTCTCGCGATCCTCCAGCAGCAATTTGAATTTCGATCCAAGCATCCGCGGTCCGGCCGGCCAAAATGGAACAGAGGGCCCGTCGCCGGCTGGCACGGCAGACGAACCGTGACGTTCCTTGCCCGTCGTGTCCGCGTTTTTCAAGCTGAATCATGGGCTTTGACCGGCGCCCGACCGAAGCCCGTGTGTAAAGCCGCCGGCAAAAGCCTGCCTGATCAGGCGGAAATGGCGTTGCCGGATGCTGCTGTGGATTGAGCCATGAGACGGCGTTCCCAGGCCAGCGCATGGCCGACAATGGCATCGAGATCGTCGAGTTCCGGCGTCCAGCTCAGGAGTTCCCGGATGCGTGTCGCCGTCGCAATCGAGACAACGATGTCGCCGTGCCGTCGTGCGCTGAAGTTCACCGGGAACTCATGTCCGACGGCGCGCGTGACGGCGTCCAGCACCTCGCGCACCGAATAGCCGCGGCCATAGCCGCAATTGAGGGTGACGCTCGATCCGCCGCTGCGCAGATAGGCGAGTGCGGCAACATGCGCACGCGCCAGGTCGCTGACATGGATGAAGTCGCGGATACAGGTGCCGTCCGGCGTCGGATAATCGTCGCCGAACACGTCGATCCGCTCGCGCCGGCCGAGCGCAGCCTCGACCGCCACCTTGATGAGATGTGTCGCGCCGGGCGTGGAGAGGCCGGTCCGCATCTGCGGATCGGCGCCGGCGACGTTGAAGTAGCGCAGCGCGACGTGACGAAGGTCGTGTGCGGCGCTGGCATCGCGCAGCATGATCTCGGTCATCAGCTTCGACCAGCCGTAGGGCGACAGCGGCACGGTCGGCGTGTCTTCGTCGATGGGCACGCGCGCGGGATTGCCATAGACCGCGGCGGTGGACGAGAAAATGAAATGGCGCACTCCGCCTTTGACCGCCGCTTCGATCAGGGAGCGCGAGTTGACGGTGTTGTTGCGATAGTAGCCGAGCGGATCGCGCATCGATTCCGGAACGATGGTCGAGCCGGCGAAATGGATCACCGCGTCGATGTCATGGCTCTTGATGAGCGAGGCGACGAGCGTCTGATCGCCGACATCGCCGACGATCGGCAGCATCGGCTTGGGGAGCGCTGCGGCAAAGCCGGTGGACAGGTTGTCCAGCACCACCACGCTTTCGCCGGCGTCGGCCAAAGCGTGCACCGTATGGCTTCCGATGTAACCCGCGCCGCCGGTGACCAGTACGGTCATGGTTCAGCCCTTTCGTTTGGCCGTGGCTTACAAAAGATGTTGTATAAGCCGGGTTATCTGGACGTCTTCCAGACCGCACAAGTGGCTGTCGTGCTTAATGCCGGGTATACGATGGCGGAAGAGCGTGAACTGTCGCATGCCGGACGTCCTCTTTATCAAAACCTCGTCGCTCGGCGACGTCATCCACCACATGCCGGCGTTGACCGAGGCGCGCCTGCGCCTGCCGGAAACTCGTTTTGCCTGGGTGGTGGAGGAGGCGTTCGCACCGCTGGTGCGTCTGCACCCGGCGGTGGATGAGGTGATCCCGGTTGCCGCTCGCCGCTGGCGGCGGGCGCTGCATCGGCCATCGACCTGGCGCGAGATCGCAGCCTTTCGCCGCGCGCTCCGCAGCCACCGCTTCGACGAGATCATCGACACGCAGGGGCTGGTGTTCAAATCGGCGCTGATCGCGCGCTATGCCCAGGGCCGGCGGCGCGGTTACGACCGCACCAGCATCAAGGAGCCGGCCGCATCCTGGTTTTATGACATCAAGCATAAGGTTGCCTGGAACCAGCACGCGATCGCACGCAACCGCGCGCTCACCGCCGAGGCGCTGGGATACGCGCCCGAGGGGCCGCCGGACTTCGGGCTTAACCGCGCGTACTTGGCTGCGGCTGGCGGCGCGCCCTACGGGGTGCTGCTGCACGCCACGGCGCGTGCCGACAAGGAATGGCCGGAGGCGAACTGGCGGATGCTGGCGGCGATGCTGGGAACGGGCATCGATCTTGTGGTGCCGTTCGGCACGCTGGCGGAGCGCGAGCGCGCGGAGCGCATCACCTCGGCTACGCCGCGCGCCCGCATGCCCGAGAGCGCGCCGCTTGACGAGGTGGCGCGCCTGATCGCCGGCGCATCGTTTGTGGTCGGTGTCGATACCGGGCTTCTGCATTTGGCTGCCGCGCTCGGCGTGCCGCTGGTGGCGATCTTCTGCGCCAGCGAGCCGGCCCTGACGGCGCCGATGGGATCGGGGCCGATCACCGTGCTCGGCGCGAAGGGCGCAGCGCCTTCGGTCGCCGACGTTGCCGATGCGATCAAAGGGCTCGGCTTATTGAGCGGTGAATAGGGCGAGAGGGCGCCGCTACTCGCCGCTCAACTCCTCGCGAAGGATTTCCAGTTCCAGCCAGCGATCCTCCGCTTCGGCGAGCCTGGTCTGCACATCGCCAAGCGAAGCCGAGACTCGCTCAAACCCGGTGCGGTCGCGCGTGTAGAACGTGGGATCGTCCAACTGCCGTTGCAGCGACTGCCCTTCGGCTTGCAGCGAGGCGATGGTTTTCGGCAGCGTTTCGAGTTGATGCTTCTCGTTGAAGCTCAGCCGCCGCTTGCGCGTGGGGGCGGCAGGCGCAGGCTTCGCCGCGCGCGGAGCTTTCGCGGCCGCTGGTTTGCGTTGCTCGCGGGTCAGGTCCGCGCCGCGTTGCGCCAGCATGTCGGTGTAACCGCCGGCGTATTCGATCCAGCGGCCGTTGCCTTCGGGCACGATCACGCTGCCGACCAGCCGGTCCAGGAAGTCGCGGTCGTGGCTGATGAGCAGGACGGTGCCGCCATAATCGCCGACCATGCCTTCCAGCACATCGAG
>JAFKKQ010000504.1 GCA_017304505.1 Hyphomicrobiales bacterium
ACGAAACCTGGCTGGTGATGGGCGGCGTCGGCCTCTTGGTTGCGTTTCCCCTCGCCTACGCCATCGTCATGCCCGCGCTCTACCTGCCGGTCATCGTGATGCTGCTGGCTTTGGTATTCCGCGGCATCGCCTTCGAGTTTCGCGAGATCGGCCACAACAAGGCGCTGTGGAACGCGGCGTTCGCCGGCGGCTCGACGCTGGCGGGCTTCTGCCAGGGCCTGATCCTGGGCGGGATGATCCAGGGCATCAAGGTCGAGAACAACGCCTACGCGGGCGGCACGTTCGATTGGCTCACGCCGTTCGCGCTGCTGTGCGGCTTCGGCATCCTCTCCGGCTATGCGCTGCTCGGCGCGACCTGGCTGACGATGAAGACAAGCGGTCCGGTGGCCGAGCGCGCCCGGGCTCATGCCGTATGGCTTCTCTACGCGGTGCTGATTTTCATGGCGGCGGTGAGCTTGTGGACGCCCATCGAGTTTCCGCAAATCAGGGAACGCTGGTTCTCGCTGCCGAATATTCTTTACCTATGGCCGGTGCCGCTGCTTACGGCCTTGGCCGCGTTCATCGCCTGGAACGCCTTGCACCGAGGCCGCGACACGATTCCGTTTGTGGCGACCATCATCCTTTTCCTGCTCGGCTTCATTGGGTTGGTGATCTCGTCGTTTCCCTACCTCGTGCCGCCCTCGCTCACCATCTGGCAGACCGCAGCCGCGCCGGGCAGCCAGATCTTCATGCTGATCGGCACGCTGGTGCTGCTGCCACTGATCCTGGCCTACACCGCCTATGTGTATTGGCTGTTCCGCGGCAAGATCGGGCCGGGCCAGAGCTATCACTGAGGATCGTCAATACGGCCGGTGGCGGTCGTAGGTCGGATCGAGTGGTCGTGGCGTCGTCTGCTGCTGCGGCGCGGGCGCCCTGTGCGCCGGCGCCGGATGAACCTGTGGCGGTGGCGGGGATGGCGGCGGTGGGGGCGGCGCCTGCTCCGGCGGCACGAAGTCCGGCGTATCGGGCAAGCGCGGCAACGGTTGCGGCGGCAGCACAGGCGGAGCTTCCACCGGCGCCGGCGGCGCGGCGGGCTGCGTGCCGGGCCGGATCATTCCCCAGCCGACGCGCAGAAGCGGCATGCGTCCCTGGAAACGTCGGACGAAGGTCTGCGGCACCTCGGGCACAAGGCCCGGAAACTGCCGCACGATCTCCGCCGGCGGTCGTCCGGTCGTATCGGTCGCGGGCCACACGATCACCGCGCCCTTATCCAGGATGTCCGGCGGGATGACGTGCGGCAGGTATTCGGGCGTGGTCTCGCGATAAAGGCTCGGCCGGCTCGGCGCCGCAAGCGCAACCAGTGCCGCAA
>JAFKKQ010000538.1 GCA_017304505.1 Hyphomicrobiales bacterium
CGTCGCCGATTGCCACATTATTGAGTCGCTTTCCCCCCCGCGTGTCATGTCGGGATCAGGCTCTCGACTTCGCTGAAGCCCCCGCTCCGCCGAGATCTCACCCTTTGGGAGCCGATCTATCTCACGACCGAAGTTCAGATGTCGACTATTCCGTGGGATTCCAGATCATCGCAAATTCGTCGTCGCTCTCGGATCCGGCGGCCCGGCCGAGGTTGGCAAACAGCCTGCGCGGCCCAAACTCGGGCGCCGATATCGAAACCGACACGTAGTCGGCGCCGGTGTCCTTGTTCTTGCGAATCCAGGCGCCGCCGATCTCCGCGCCATTCGCATAGACCCGATAATCGGGTTGGTCGCTGTCCGCCTTCTTCTCCTTGTTCGGCATGATCTTCAGCGGTGCGGAAATCGACAGCGTCCGCAGCGTCCCGCGATAGGAGCCGTCGTCGAGTTTGTTGACGTAGCCGATGGCTGGCATGTGATGTCTCCCCGTTTCAATTTGGCTGGCATCCGGCCCGGCAGGCTTGACGACATCGGCCGCTGCTCCGGGTGTGCCGGCGTTTGTGCCAAGCTCAAGCAATCGCGCCAGTCCACTTCCTCGCATATTCAATGTATCCCATACCCGTGCGTGTGCCGTGGACGGCAGCATCCACTGGAATAATCAGCCACGCACCCTGTCGAATCCGACGGGTCATATGAGGCTCATTGTCCTGTGATATGGGCTATGCCTCCGATGTTGGTCGGCCGGGGAGGGATACGCGCGGGTGCGCGCGCTGACGCTTGCGCCGTGCCGGCCGCAAGGGAGGCTGTGCCGCGCTCGGGGGGGCGATGAACGCGATCGCTTGTCAACGCGCCCTTGCGCCCGGCCGGCTTCGCGGCCGGTTGGCGTGGTTCCGTCAAGGACGGGAAAAGCGAACCCAACCGAAGAAAGGGCTGGACTCCGCCGGCGCGGCGGGTTCGGCATAAATGTCATGGAAAAGAAAAATATCGATGAGTTGCGAGGGAAGGTGCTCTGTGTGTCCCTCCTGGAGAAAGCAGGCTGGAAGGTCGACCTGAAGGAGAGCACGCGCAAGGCGGTCAAGTACCGCCGCGGCGAAGGTCAGATCGTCATCGTCATTCACGATGGCCGCGGCTGGTTCGATCCGATGTCGGAAGCGAAGGGCGATGTCTTCGACCTCGCCACGCATCTCGGCGCGAGTGGATTTCCAGAGGCGTTACAGCAGGTCGCCGATCTTGTTGGCTTCACGCCGACGCAGCCGGCTTGGAAACGTCCGGCGCGGGCCAAGCCGATCGCGTTGCTCGCGCATCGTTGTGTCGCCCGCCTCAACCCGCGGCCGGGCTCGCCAAC
>JAFKKQ010000539.1 GCA_017304505.1 Hyphomicrobiales bacterium
GGTATTCCCAGCCCAGGTCGCGCGTCAGCTCGAACGTCGCGCTCATCACATTGCCGCTGTAACCGGGATGCGCCTTGACGATCTTGCCCATCCATTTCGGATCGAGCAGGTCGGCGAAGCTCTTGGGCGCCTCTTCCTTCTTCACCAAGTTGGTGTTGTAGCCGATGACGCTCAGGCCGACGCGGAAGCTGGCAAACTGACCATCCGGGTCCTTGTGCTCGGGCGGATAGAACTTCGCCACATCCTCCGGCACGTAAGGCTGCAGGATGCCGTCGCGCTTCCAGGCGATGAAGTGCGCTGCATCGGACGAGTTGACGACATCGACCGCATAGATGCGGCTCGAATACTCCTGACCGATGCGCTGGAACACGCGCTCGGCACCGGTGCGCTCGACCCGCACCGCAATGCCCGGATATTTCGCCTCGAACGCCTTGGCGATCTTCTCGGCCAGCGCGAGGTCGATCGACGTGTAATAGACGACCTTGCCTTCCTTCTTGGCCGCCGCGATCAATTCGGGTGTGGTCGCTGTTGCGGGCGGCGCCGCAGCGCGGCTCGGCATCGCCGGCAGCGTAAATGCCAGCGCGCTCGCGCCCTTGAGCAGGTTTCGTCGTGAGAACGTCAAAGCCATCGTCGTTTCCTCCATCGTCTTTTCGCCATCCCCAGGGAGACGGCCGAACCGCGGCACGGTCCGGAAAGAGGCCGCCTTCTCTGTGCGGATCCTCTATGTTTTTTTCACCAGAACGGCTTGCATCAAGAATGGCGGCTGCAAACCCGCCATCGCATCGGAACAGCGATAACCCTCCTTTATCCGGCCAGCGCCCGGCAGCGCTCCGCCGGCAATCGCAACCAGACTGTCGCTCCCGGGGCCGCGCTTTCTCCAGTCGAAGTTACGACCCTGAATTGAGCTCCGCCCGCAACTTCAACCATATAATCGCGGCTCGATCCGAGGAAGACCTGCCGGATCACCTTTGCGGGAACCACATTGTCCCCGCCGGCAGGCTCCTTCGCCATCAACGCGATCTGGTGCTGGCGAATCGAAACCGCGGCCTCGCCGCCCGCCTTGAGCGGCTCGCCGGTCACGCGCAGCGGCACGCCGCCGAGCGAAACATGATCGCCGTCGAGCGCCTTGCCCTTGAATACGTTGCTCATGCCGATGAAGCGGGCGACAAATTCAGACCGCGGCCGATCGTAAATGTCTTCCGGCGAGCCGGATTGTTCGATCTTGCCGGCGTTCATCACGCAGATCACGTCGGCCGTGGTCATGGCCTCCGACTGATCGTGGGTGACGTAGACCGTGGTGTAGCGGAAGGCATCATGCAAACGGCGAACCTCGAAG
>JAFKKQ010000540.1 GCA_017304505.1 Hyphomicrobiales bacterium
GAAGGAACCGACGAAAACGATCAGCCCCAGCAGAAGCAGGATGCCGCCGAGGAGCCGGGGGAAATAACCCGCGCTCATGCGCACGGCCGTTCCTGTCGGGTAGCTCCAACCCATCCACAGCACGCCGATCGCGATGCCGATGAAAAGCAGGCCGGCAGCGAAGTCCTGCTGGCTCCGGATATATCTGTTCAACGCTCGCCCTCCCGAGGCCCCCGCGGACGGCGAACCAAATGCCGCCGCATCCGATTGCCGCCTGTCGGTCCAGTCGAATTTTCGAGATTTCCGCCGCGTTCTTCCATTGCTCAATATCGCGCTTCAGGAAGTCCGCAAAGGTTTGTGGAGAATCGTTCGACGTATCCACAGCCGGTTTTTCCCGGAACGGATCCTCCCGCTCGGGAAGCATGGCGCACATCGCACGCGACCAACGCCGTCATCCAAAACCGCAGCTACCCGGCGCAAGGCGCATACTCGCGCGAAGACGGCAGCGCTGCGTTCCTGCAACCCGGAGCGGAGGCCAAGGGAACCGACCCGGCCTCCGCTCCGGCGCGTGTCACGCGCAACGCCGAAACCCTATTTGTTGATTTCTTTCACAATCACCTTCGCCTCTTCGACGATCGGCGCCCAGTGCTTGCGCTCGCTTTCCATCCACGCCTTCGCGTCGTCGACGCTGGCGATCGGGATCACGGTGAACTGCATTTCCTCGAGCTGCTTGCGCACCTTCTCGTCCGCGAGCGCATCGTTGAACGCCTTGTGCAGCTTCTCGAGCACGTCCTTCGGCGTACCGGCCGGCGCATACGCCGCCTGCCACGCATTGGTGCCGATGCCCTCGAACCCGGCCTCCTTCATGGTGGGCGTATCCGGATAGGCCGCCAGCCGCTTCTCGCTCGTCACCGCCAGCGCCTTGATCTTGCCGGCCTTCACGAGCGGCAGCACGGTCGCGGCATTGGTCATCGAGACATGGATCTGGCCGTTGATCATGTCGATCTGTCCACCGCCCGCGCCGGCGCGCAGCGGAACGGACGTCATCTTGATGCCGGCCCGCTTCTGGAACATCAGCAGGTCGATGTGCGAGTAGGCGAGATGACCCGCGGTCGTGTGATTGAGAAAGCCCTCCGGCTTGCTCTTGGCGTACTCGACCACTTCCTTCAGCGTGTTCGGCGGGAAGTTCACCTTGGTCGCGAGAAAGACGCCCGGAATGTCCACAAGGCGGGCAACCGGCACCAGGTCCTTGAACGGATCGAACTGCATCGGCACATCGCCGACGAGTGGATTGAGGAGGTTCGTCGTGATGTTGCTGACGACGAGCGTGTAACCGTCCGGCTTGGCGCGCACCAC
>JAFKKQ010000061.1:0-2772 GCA_017304505.1 Hyphomicrobiales bacterium
CCGCTTCCGCGGGAACGAACGGCGGTTGCTTCAACGCCGGGCGAATGTGCCTTGTAGCGCTTCATACTTGATGGAAACATCACCTGTCGTCATTACCGGGCATCGTCGTTCGAAGAACGGCGTCGCTTCGCTCGCCTATGACTCGGCAATCCATCCTTTTTCAAAGCAGATGGATGCGCGGATCAAGTCCGCGCATGACGACGAGTGATTCCATTGGAAGCGGAAAGACTCTACCGCGCCGGCGCCTCGATGTGCGGCGCGCAGTTGCGGCGGCCGGACGACAAGCAGTCATCGGCACGGCGCGCATCGACCATCGCATTGGCAAGCCAGATGCCGATCGCCACCAGCAGACCGCCGGCGACCAACAGGAAAATGTTCGCCGCGCGGCGGTCGCGCGCCTCCTGTTCCGGCGTCAGCGGCTTTTCAAAATCGTCCGGCGACATGGCGGCGAGTATAGCGCAGTCGCGGCGCAATCAACCCGCCATCGTCTCCTTCACCGCCGCAACAAGCTGCTTGAGTGTGAAGGGCTTGGCCAGGAACGAGAACTGCTCGCCCTCCGGCAGGCTTTTCTCGAAGGCTTCCTCGGCGTAGCCGGAGACAAAGATGATCTTCAGTGCCGGATTGCGCTTGCGCAGTTCCTTGAGCAGCGCCGGGCCGTCCATCTCCGGCATCACCACATCGGACACGACCAGATCGACGTTGCCGCCGTTCGCCTCGAGCACCTCGATCGCCTCGATGCCGTTGCCGGCTTGAAGCACCGAGTAACCGCGGGACGCAAGGCCGCGAGCGTTGAGAGCACGAAGTCCCTCCTCGTCCTCCACCAGCAGGATCGTGCCCTGCCCCGTCAGGTCGGCAGCGGCCGCCGGCGGCTTCGCGGCCGGGGCCTTGCCGCCAGAGAGGACCGCGCCCGCATCCAGCTCTGCGGCATCGTCAGCCGCTTCCGCGGCACCCGGCGTATGGCGCGGCAGGAAGATGCGGAAGGTCGTGCCCTTGCCAACCATCGACTCGGGATAGACGAAGCCGCCGGTCTGCTTGACGATGCCGTAGACGGTCGAAAGCCCGAGCCCCGTGCCCTTGCCGACCTCCTTGGTCGAGAAGAACGGGTCGAAAATCTTGCCGATGATCTCCGGCGGAATGCCGGTGCCGGTGTCCGCCACCTCCACCAGCACGTAATCGGCCGCGGGCATTCCGGTATAACGGAATTCCGCCGCCTCGGCCGCGGCGACGTTGGTGGTCCGGATCGAAAGCTTGCCGCCGTCGGGCATGGCGTCGCGCGCGTTGACGGCGAGGTTCACGATCACTTGCTCAAGCTGCGAGATGTCGGCCTTCACCGGCCACAGATCGCGGCCGTGCTTGACCTCGAGTGCAACGCGCTCGCCGAGCAGGCGCTTGAGCAGCATGCCGAGATCGGACAGCGTGTCGCCGAGGTCGATCACCTGCGGCCGCAGCGTCTGGCGGCGCGAGAACGCCAGCAGTTGCCGCACCAGGCTCGCCGCCCGGTTGGCATTCTGCTTGATCTGCATGATGTCCTGGAAGGACGGATCGGTCGGCTTGTGTGCGTTGAGCAGGAAGTCGGTCGCCATCATGATGGCGGAGAGAACGTTGTTGAAATCGTGCGCGATGCCGCCGGCAAGCTGGCCGACCGATTTCATCTTCTCGGCCTGGTCGCGCTGGTTCTCGATCAGGCGCTGGTTGGTGGTGTCGAGCACGTAAACGATCACCGCCTCGGCGTCGCCGTCCTCCTCCTCGACCGGCGAGACATAGAACCGGCCCCAGCGGTCACCGGCGCCCGCGAGCGCCGCCTCGACCGGCGCAATGTCGCTCTGGCCGGTGGCGGCCCGGCGGATCGCACCTTCCAGGGCCTCGCGGTCGCGATCCGAAACCACCGAAATGATGGAGCGCGCTTCGCTCCTGCCGTCCTGGCCGCCGTCTTTCAGCGCTGCCGGGAACAGCCGCGCAAACAGCGAATTGGTGCGCGAAATCTTTCCGGCCTTGTCGACGGTGGCGATGGCCATCGGCGTCGACTGGAAGAAGCGCATGAAGCGCACCTCTGCCGCCTGCTGCGGATCGGCGGCCTCCCCCCGTGCACGGCTGAGCACGAGCGTCCGCGATGCGCCGGGGGCACCGTCGGCTCCGAACGCGACGCGGTGGAACAGGCGAACCGGCAGCGCGCGGCCGGTGCGGGTCTTCAGATCGAGGTCCATGACCTCGGTCTTGACCTCGCCCGGCGCGGCGCCAAGCGTGGTCAGCAGCGTTGCGCCGTTCCCCGACACGATGTCGGCAAGCTTGAGCCCGCCTGAGCCGACCTGCGCCAAATCGTGATCGAGCCAGCCGGCAAGCGTGGCGTTGAGGTAGCCAATCTCACCCTCGGCATCGACGGAGAAGAAACCCGCCGGCGCGTGATCGAGGTAGTCGATGGCGTGCTGCAATTCCTGGAAGATATTCTCCTGCCGCTCGCGGTCTCGCGTCACGTCAGTGACCGTCCACAGCGTCAGGCGATTGTCGCGCCGTGCATCACCGAGTGGTTGCACGCGCAGTCGCAGCCACCGCGCCGCGCCGCCCTTGAGCCCCGCGACCCGCACCTCCTCTTGCAACCGCCGGCCCTCGCGCGCGGCTTTGAGCAGGCGATACACCGCTTCCGATACGTCGGGATCGCCGATGAAAACCCGCTCGATCGGCCGAACGTCGTCGGCGTCGGCGGCATCGGCCAGCGTCAGGTAAGCGGCGTTGGCGTAGATCACCCGGCCTCGCGGATCGGTGACCAGGAGGCCG
>JAFKKQ010000061.1:2802-10896 GCA_017304505.1 Hyphomicrobiales bacterium
GCCACCGCCTTGAGCATCGGGTGCACGGCTTCCTTGCCGGCGACACGCAAGATGCCGGTCGCGAGCGCAAACAGCGAAAACACTCCGACCATCGCCAGGAAGGCGAGCAGCGCCAGGATATACGGCCCGGCGTTGCCGCGGCCGATCAGCAGAAGGCCAACGGCCGCCCCCACCAGGGCGACGGCAACCACCAGCACCATGCCGATGCTGCCACCCCGCTCCACGGATTGGCTGCGATCGACGATGGCGGGTGCCCGGTATCCTTCGCTCATATCCTGGGTGGCCATGATGCGTTTCGGCTCGATGGGTGAACGCGGCGACGCAACAAAGCGTTCACTTCGTGCCCCAGTCGAGGCGGTTCGCGCAAGCGCTTTCGCTCATGACTCCCCATCATCGACGCCGCGGCCGGTTCCGGCGAGGCGCTCACGGTATCCCTCCCGGGCGCCCCACGGCCCGGCGGAGCTTCATGACATAGCCGATAACCTCGGCCACGGCCTTATAATGCTCGGCCGGGATTTCCTGGTCGATGTCCACCGTGGCGTGAAGGGCGCGGGCGAGCGGCGGGTTCTCGACGATGGGAATCGCGTGCTCCTCGGCCACTTCGCGAATCTTGAAGGCGAGCGCATCGACGCCCTTGGCGACGCAGATCGGGGCCGCCATGCCCTTGTCGTACTGCAACGCCACCGCGTAGTGGGTCGGGTTGACGATGACGACGGCTGCCTTGGGCACCGCGGCGATCATGCGCTTGCGCATCCGGCTCTGGCGCAATTGCCGGATCTTGCCCTTGACCATCGGATCGCCCTCGGTCTGCTTGAACTCCTCCTTCATTTCGCGGAGCGACATTTTCTGGCGCTGGTACCACTGGCGGTACTGGAACAGGTAATCGGCGGCGGCGATCAGGAACAGGATCGCGACCACAACGGCCAGCATGTTGAGCGCAAGCGAGCGCGTCAGCAGCAGCGTGCCGAGGATATCGGTCTGCACCAGGCCGGTGAGCCGCTCGCGCTGCGGCCAGAGCAGCGCGGTCATCACGGAGCCGACCACCGCGAGCTTGGCGAGTCCCTTGACGAAATTGGCAAGCGCCTGCGCCGAGAACAGCCGTTTCAACCCGGCGAGCGGCGAAATCTTGCTGAGTTTTGGCTTAAGCTGTTCGGCCGACCACACCAGGCGGTGCTGGATGACGTTGCCCGCAAGCGCGGCGATGGCAAGGACAACCAGCGGCAGCGCCATTGCGGCCAGCACCTCGCGTTCGATCCGCCCGGCCATCGCAATGAGGGCGAGGCCATCGACGGGGATTTGATAGGAATTGGCCAGCAGCCCGCGGAATGTCGTGGTCAGGCCGTTGCTCATCTGACCGGAGAACGCCGCCAGCATCAGCGCGCCACCGCCGATCACGAACCAGGTGGACACCTCCTGGCTCTTGACGACGTCGCCGCGCTCGAGCGCCTCGTCGAGGCGTTTCTGGGTGGGGTCTTCTGTGCGTTCGGCATCCTGCCGTTCGTCGGCCATGCGCCCTCCCCCGTCAGGACGGCGCCAGCAGGCGCAGCACGCCGCCGGTGAAGTCGAGGAAGGTCGTCATCATCGCGCCGACGACCAGGAAAAGGATGAGGAAACCCGCGAGAATGGACAGCGGCATACCGACAAAGAACACCTGCATCTGCGGCATCAGCCGCGCCAGCAAACCAAGTCCAAGATTAAACAACAACCCGAACACCAGGAACGGCGCCGAAAGCTGAATGCCGATGCGGAACGCCCCGCTCACAGTGTTGGTGAGCACATGGGCGACGTCGCCGAGGATCGGGACTTCGCCCGGCCGAAACAGAATGTAACTGTCGTTCAGCGCCGCGATCACCAGATAGTGCAAGTCGGTGGCGAAGATCAGCGTGATGCCGAGGACGGCCAGGAAATTGCCGACCAGCGCGCCCTGCTGACCTTGCGTCGGATCGACGGCGGTAACAAAGCCAAGGCCCATCTGCTGGGCCACGACAGAGCCTGCGACCTGCAGCGCCGAGATCGTGATCCGCGCCACCAGACCGAGGACCGCGCCAACCAGCAATTCCTGTCCGAGGAGGAGCAGCACCGGGCCGAAGCTCTGCAAATCGATCTGGTAGTCGGTGCGGTGCAGCGGCAGGATGACCGCGGTCAGCACCAACGCAACGGTGAGGCGCGCCCGTGGCGAAACGGTCAACTCGCCGAGCCCCGGCAACAGCATGACCATCGTGCCGATACGCGCGAAGCCCAGCATGAACGTTGCGGCGAAGACCGGCAGGAAGGAGACATCGATTTGCATGGCACCGAGCCTCCGCTGCAGGGCGTCGGCTGTCCCCCGCTTATCCGCCCACGATGCGGGCGGCGATTCGCGCCATATGGCTTTGCAGGGCGTCAGCCATGAACGGCAGCGCCAACAGCATCGCGATGAAGATCGCGAGAATCTTCGGCACGAACACCAGCGTCATTTCCTGAATCTGAGTCAGCGCCTGGAACAGCGAGATGGCGACGCCAACCACCAGCCCCACCAGCATCAATGGCGCCGACACCACCACCAGCGTCATGATCGCGTCACGCGCCACATCGAGCACTTCCGGTCCTGTCATCGCTCTTCCTCGGTGCCGCCGCCCCGCTCCAACTCCGCTCAAATCGGCATCTTCATGATCTCTTCGTAGGCGGCGATCACCTTGTCGCGTACCGCGACCAGTGTATCGATTGCGGCCTCGGTCTCGGACACGGCGGTGACGACATCGACGATGTTGGCCTTGCCGGCCGCCATGGCCGTGCTCTGTGCGTCGGAGGTCCGCGACGCCTGCTCGATCGAGCCGACTGCATCCTTGAGCAGCGCGCCGAAACTCGGAGCGCCAGCCGCCGCGCCCGCGCCGCTTGCCAGGCCGCCTTTGGCAAGGCCGGCCGGATCTGTCAGACGCGCCAGGCTGGCATAAGCATTGGCGGCAATATTCGGTGTCGACATTGTCGCTCTCTCCGTCAGGATTTGAGAATTTCGATGGTGCGCTGGATCATCCGGCGCGACGCGCTGATCACGTTGATGTTGGCCTCATAGGACCGCTGCGCCTCGCGCAAATCGGTCATCTCGATGAGCGAATTGACGTTCGGGTATTTGACATTGCCGTTTGCATCCGCGGCCGGATGACCCGGCTCGTGCTTGATGCGGAAATCCGACGGGTCGGTTTTGACGCGGCCGAGTGCGACCACCTGCGCGTCGATGGCGCGGTCCATTTCGCTGCGGAAGGTCACGATCTTGCGGCGATAGGGATCGGCGCCGGCAGTGGGCGAGGTCGAATCGGCGTTAGCGATGTTTTCCGCAATGATGCGCATGCGTCCGGCCTGTGCGCGCAAGCCAGACGCTGCAATCACCATCGATCTCAAGAAATCCATAAGGGTCGTCCTTCCGTTCGGTTGCCGCCCCCGATGGGAATGTCCGACTTGCCGCGTATGTCTGATTTACCGCGCATCATTGTGCTAGCGCTTGCCGATGGCGGTTTTGATGAGACCGAGGCTTCGCGTGTAGAGCGTGGTCGCGGCCTGGTAATCCATCTGGTTGGCGGCGACCTTGATCATCTCGTCCTCGAGATTGACGGCGTTGCCGCTCGGCCTGATCTCATAGCCGCCGAAGCGCGACGTCTGGAACCGGCTGGAAGCGCTGCCGGAGGCAGCAATGTGACCGGGCTCGGTTTGCATGAGCCCGAGAGATGCGGTCTGCGGCTGCGCCCGGTCGAACCGTAGCGGCGCCAGATCATGCGGCCGGAAGCCGGGGGTGTTCGCGTTAGCCACATTCTCAGCCAGCACGCGCTGGCGCTCCTGATGCCATTGCATCCGGGTGCGGAGCATGGCGAACAGCGACAAGCCGGTGATGGCCACGGTTCGATCTCGCGGGTTCCACGAGGCCTCGGCACGGCCCCAATGCGGTCGGGTTTTGGCCCAACTCGGCAGACTTTGCCGGGCGTATGGTTAACGGTCGGTTAAGATAGTTCCGTGGCCCACCTGGCGCTTAAACTGCCGGTTGCCGGTAGAATCGCTATAAATGGGGCAGCGAATCAAAATTGACTCGCAGCGTTAGTTCTTTGTTAATCTTCCGGACGGCAACTATTGCCGGTCGCGTTAACGATTTGGACGCGGGCGGCATGCCGGAAGAAGATTATGGGCCCGTTGAAGAGACGGGATCTGCTGGAACACTTGAGGCTTGCTGGAAGACCTGAAGGCCCACTGAATCACTTGGACCTGCTCGAAGATTGGGGCTTGCTGAAAGACTGCGACCTGCGTAACGCATCGAGCGTATGTGACTCTTTGAATCTGCATCGAGCGTGCATCGCCTGAGCGTTCTGCCGGCCGGCCCGAAGGCGCCAGCAATGCCGGGAGAGATCCGATGAACAGCCTCTTCGGCGCGGAGCTACCCACTGCCGTGAATTTCGTCATCGCATTCGTGGTCGTGCTGATCCTGATCGCCGCCGCCGCCTGGCTGGTTCGGCGGTTCGGCGCGGCGCGGCTCGACAGCGCCGCCCGCGGACGCCAGCCGCGGCTCGCGGTGATCGACTCGGCTGCCGTCGACGGACGGCGCAAGCTCGTCATCGTGCGCCGCGACAACGTCGAGCACCTGCTGATGATCGGCGGCCCGAGCGACGTGGTGGTGGAAACCAATATCGTACGCGCGGCCGCCATGCCGACGCGCGACGCGCCCGCGGCCCGCAACGGCGCGGCGCCGGCGATCGACCCGACACCCTGGCCGCTGCAGCCCGAACCTGCGCTTGCCCCGGCCGCGCCGGTTTATGCGCCGCCCCCCGCGCCGCCCTCGGCGCCACCCCTGGCCCCGACCGTGCGGGCCGAGCGTGCGCCTCGCATGACCGCCGCCGATTCCTGGCCGGAGCCCGCCGAACCGGTTGCGCCGGCGCCGCCCGTGCGCGCCAGCCGCCCTGCCGAAACGCTGGCCGGCCTCGCGGACGAACTGGCCCAGCCCGCCCGCGAACCGGCGCGCAGCGCGGCCCCGCCGGTCGTCGCCACCGGCGCCGCGTACGCGCCTCCGGTCGCCGATCAAAGCCTCGCCGAGATGGCGCAACGCCTCGAGGCTGCGCTGCGTCGTCCCGCGGCGCGCAGGCTCGGCTCCGAAGGCGGCGGCGGACGGGTCACCGTCATCGCCGAATCGAAATCGGCCACGCGTGAGCCCAGGCTCGCCGTCGCGGCGTCGAAGGACAGCGCGGCCCCCTCGCCAGCGCAGACTTCGGCGCAGTCTCCGGCTCAGCCCCGAACACCGACAAACAGCGATCTCGAGCAGGAAATGGCCACCCTTCTGGGCAGACCCGGAAAGACGTGACAGGACGCCGCCTCGCGGCCTGCGTCCGTCTCGCGACGGCGGCGGCGATAGCGCTCCTTCTCACCGTACCCGCGCACGCTCAAGACATCAGCATCAATTTCGGCCAGGGCAGCGGCCTGACCGAGCGCGTGATCCAATTGATCGCGCTGCTCACGGTGCTGTCGCTTGCGCCGTCGATCCTGGTGATGATGACGTCGTTCACCCGGATCGTGGTGGTGCTGTCGCTGTTGCGCACCGCGCTCGGCACCGCCACCGCGCCGCCCAACGCGGTGATTGTCTCGCTCGCGCTGTTTCTCACCGCCTTCGTGATGGGGCCGGCGTTCCAGCGCTCCTACGATGTCGGCATCAAGCCGCTGATCGCCAACGAGATCACCGCCGAGCAGGCGTTCGAGCGCTCGTCCGGGCCGTTCAAGGCGTTCATGCTGAAGAACGTCCGCGACAAGGACCTCAAGCTGTTCAGCGACCTAGCGAAGGAGCCCGCGCCCGCCACGCCCGAGCAGATCTCGCTGCGCATCCTGGTCCCGGCCTTCATGATCTCCGAACTGAAGCGCGCGTTCGAGATCGGCTTCCTGTTGTTCCTGCCCTTCCTCATCATCGACCTGGTGGTGGCCTCGGTGCTGATGTCGATGGGCATGATGATGCTGCCGCCGGTGGTGGTGTCCCTGCCGTTCAAGCTGATTTTCTTTGTGCTGGTGGATGGCTGGAGCCTGGTCGCGGGAAGCTTGGTGCAGAGTTATGGGGGGTAGTGGCGCTTAGATTTCCATTTAAAATATATACCTACGCAATTCACCCGTCTTCGACGCGCGATAGCTATCTTTTTGAGAACGCATCATGGCCTGGGTGCCTCTGCCACATGAAGCGGACTTGTTCTGTAACGTGTACATCGACGAAAGCAGCCAGACAAAACACCGCTACTTGGTGTTAGGTGGCTTGGTCGTTCCGCTCAGCCACGCTGCAATATTCGAGGCTGATATCATCGCTGCGCGCGATCCGATCATTGCTCCAAAACGGGCGGACGGCACACCACGTATCATTAAATGGGAAAAGGCAAATTTCTATAATCTTGCTGCCTATAAAAAAGTCGTTGACGCCTTTTTCACATTCGAAACGCGGCACAAATTAAAACTATCGAAGCATGTCGACATCAACTGCGTTGCCGTCGACCTCACCAAGAAAGACCTGAAAACAACTGGCGAAGGTAATGTCGAGACCGGATTCAACAAGGAAATCTATTTCCTTTGCGCCCCGATAATCGGGGGGCGTTTCAAGAAGGAACTATTCCACATTTATCTTGATCGGCGCACAGTCTCGAACGAGACGGAGATGCTTAGACAAGCCCAAAACATTATGAATTTTGGTGTTCGCAAATACGGCGACAAACGGGAATGGCCCTATCGCCGCTTGCAATTCGAAGACCCCGAAAAATGCCAAGCCCTACAGGTCGTCGATATCTTCATCGGCGCACTCGCCTATCGACTCAACGGCCATTACGACAAGCCCGAGGCCAACAAAGCTCGTAAACAACTCAGCGACTATATTTTGAACCGGGCCAAGATAACCAATCCATTTGAGCGATCGGCCTACTACCGTAGACGCTTCGTGGTGGTACATCGCGACGGCAGGAAATTTATTCTGAAACGTTAGCCAGCCGTAGCCCGGATGAAGCGAAGCGAAATCCGGGATTATCTCCACGCACGCTCCCGGATCGCGTGTCGTTTCATCCAGACTGAACTTGTTGCGTATTGGCGAGGATGATCCGGTTTCATCTATGCCGTGATCAGTTCTTCCGCTCGCCAAAATCCATCATCGACTCATCGACATCGCCCGCCCAGTCGGCTGACAGCAAGCCTCGCCTGACATAGGCGTGGAATGACGAATAGGGCCATTCGTTCGCCTGATGCACCAGCTTGTGCTTGACTGGATTGAAATGCACGTAGTCGACGTGTCGCTCGAAATCGATTTCATTTCGGATCGTGTGCTCCCAGAAGCGTCGTTGCCAGAATCGGTATTCGCCATTGCCGTAGCGCTTGACCGGCGCGCCAGCGGCAACAAGCCGATGTGTGAAATGCGCCTTGATCCGCTTCCAACGTCCGGAGAAATCGGAATCGCCGGGCGGCAGCGTCCAGATGCAATGCAGATGGTCCGGCAGGATCACGATAGCATCGACGGTGAAAGGGCGCTCACGCCGCGCGATCCGGAATGACGTCCGTAGGGCATTCACGTGATCGACCAGCGCGGAGGAGGTCCGGTCAGCGAGCGTGACCGTGAAGAAATAGGTGCCGCCTGGAACGAAGTTGCGCCGGTATCGGACCATTGGTGAGTTTTATCCCGGATTTCGCTTTGCTCCATCCGGGCTACCAGGGCATTCGTCATTCTAAGAATAAATTCCTTTACACCCCACCGCTCCTGCGCTAACCTCCCGCCATCCTCTCCCATTCCTGTCCATCGCTATGTCACGCCAACCCGTTCCAGGCGCGGGCGCATCCGGCCACGCGCCGTCCAACATCGCGACGGCCACGCACCCGCCTGCCCCGTCGCCATCGCTCTCGTCATCCTCGTTGCCCGCGCCGTCATGCCCGCTGCCGCCCGTCGTCTATCGCGCGTTGCGGGCGCGCTACAACGCGCTGCTGGTCACGCTCTATGAGCGCACAAGCCTGACGCTGCGCGAGATCGCGGCGGTCGCGGGCCGCACCGACCGCGCCGTGCAGATCATGGTGCGCGCACTCGGCTGCCGGCCGCGCAACGCCAGGACATGCCGGCCCGGCACCGATGTCGGC
>JAFKKQ010000541.1 GCA_017304505.1 Hyphomicrobiales bacterium
CTGAAGAAAGCCAGCAACCTCGACGCCAAGAACGCGACGTCCTACGCGCAGTTGTGGAACCAGATCTATATGGCCACGTTTGAACCCGCCGATGTCACCGCGCTGAAGACGATGGCCGAAATCTTCCACACCAGCGGCACCGTCAAGGGCACGGTCCCCGCAAGCCTGTTCAACACCTCGTTCTACGAAAAGGCCAAACAGGCGAAATGACGGATACCGTCACCATAGAGCCGCGGAGCGGCACGCGCCGCGGCCTCCGTGTTTTCCTGCTGCGGTGCGCCCTGTTCGGGCTGCTGCTGGCGTTGTGGTGGGCCGCGAGCATCGCGTCCCCGCCCTACATCTTTCCCCGCCCGGAGGTCGTTTACGAGCGCATCGTCGAGCTGACGCAGACCGGCGACCTCATCTACAACCTGCTGGTGACGCTCGGCCGCGTCTGCATCGGCTTCGCCATCGCCGTGATCCTGGGCGTGCCGTTCGGCATCCTGCTTGGATCGAGCCGGCTGCTGGGGGAATTCTTCGAGCCGGTCATCCCGGTCATGAACGCAGTGTCGTCGGCGATCTGGGCGATCTTCGCGATCCTGTGGTTCGGCCTCTCGGAGATGACGCCGATCTTCGTTGTTCTGATGACCGCGCTGCCGCTGATCGCAACGACCGTCTGGCAGGGCACGCAGGCGGTCGACGCCAACTACGTCGAACTGGCGCAGGCGTTGCGCTTCTCGCGCGCCAAGACGCTGATGAAAATCTACATTCCGTCGATCCTGCCCTATTTCTTCTCGGGCGCGCGCCTCGCCTTTGGCTTCGGCTGGCGTGTCAGCCTGGTCGCCGAGACGCTCGGATCGGCCAGCGGCGTGGGTTATCGGCTCAAGCAAGCCTCCGACCTGATCCAGATCGATCAGGTGTTCGCCTGGACCGTCGTGCAGATCGTGATGATGCTCGTCATCGAGATCGGCATGCTCAAGCCGATCGAGAACTATCTGTTCCGCTGGCGGCGCGACGTCCGCGCCTGACAGTCAGGGCGCGGACGATTTTGCGGTTGCCTCGGCCGCGGCCTGGACGCGCTCGGTGGCGAGCTTGCGCAGCGCATTGCGGTCGACCTTGTTGGTCGAAGCGAGTGGCAACTGGTCCACGAACCACACGAAGCGCGGGTGCTGGTAAGCCGGTGCGTTGGCGAGCGCAAAGGTCTTGATCGCGTCCTCGGTCGGCTTATGGCCGGCCTTGGGAATGACGAAGGCCACCGGCTTGGTGCCCTTGATGTCGTCGTCCACCGGCACGACCACCGCCTGCCCGACATCGGGACTTTTCTCCAGCATGCGCTCGACGTCGGCCGGATAG
>JAFKKQ010000062.1 GCA_017304505.1 Hyphomicrobiales bacterium
GGCGGCGGCGCGAGACGTTGGTGTGTCCGATTATTTCGACCGGCTCGCGCTCGACCGCGCGCTCGACACTATCGGCGATGCCGAGCGCCGGCTGACGGCGGCGATGGTGGGGACGGGCCAATCCGGTACGGCTGCGGTCGAAGCCTGGCTTGCGCCGCGCAAGGCCGAGGTCGAGCGCATTCGTTCGGCGATCCACCAGGTCGCAGGCTCCGGGCTGACGCTGTCCAAGCTCACGGTGGCGGCGAGTTTGCTGAGCGATCTGGCGCGGGAGTGAGGGCTGCGTCGAGCGCGGACATGACGCCGGCCCAATTTAGTGCCGGAAGTGCCTCGTGCCGGTGAACACCATCGCGACATTATGGTCGTCGGCGGCCTTGATGACCTCGCTGTCGCGCATCGAGCCGCCGGGCTGGATCACCGCCGTGGCGCCGGCCTCGATGGCGACAAGCAGTCCGTCGGCAAACGGGAAGAATGCGTCGGAGGCGGCGACCGATCCGCGGGTGAGCGGCGTTGCGAGCTTGAGTTCGCGTGCGGCATCTTCCGCCTTGCGGGCCGCGATCCGCGCCGCGTCGACCCGGCTCATCTGCCCCGCGCCGATGCCGACGGTGGCGCGATCCTTGGCGTAGACGATGGTGTTCGACTTGACGTGCTTGGCGATGCGGAAGGCGAACCGCAGGTCGTCCAATTCGGCGGCCGTCGGCGCGCGCTGGGTGACGGTCTTCAATGTCATGCCGTCGACGGTGGCGTTGTCGCGCGATTGCACGAGGAGGCCGCCGGCCACCGATTTCACCGTCAGTCCCGTGGCACGCGGATCGGGCAGGCCGCCGGCGAGCAAGAGCCGCAGGTTCTTCTTGGCCGCGACGATCTGAATGGCCTCGTCGGTCGCGTCCGGCGCGATGATGACCTCGGTGAAAATTTCGGTGATGGCCTTGGCCGCCTCGGCGTCCAGCGTGCGGTTGAGCGCAACGATGCCGCCGAACGCGGATGTGGAGTCGCAGGCCAGTGCCTTGCGATAGGCCTCGGCGAGATTGGCGTTCTCGGCGACGCCACACGGGTTGGCGTGCTTGATGATGGCGACCGCGGCGGTGCGCGCCGGGTCGAACTCGGCCACGCACTCATAAGCGGCGTCGGTGTCGTTGATGTTGTTGTAGGACAGTTGCTTGCCCTGCACCTGGCGCGCGGTGGCGACGCCAGGGCGCACATCGGGCGTGCGGTAGAACGCGGCGCTCTGGTGCGGGTTCTCGCCGTAGCGCAGCGCCTCCACCAGCCGGCCGCCGAAGGCGCGGAACGCCGGCGCATTGTCGTCGAGCGTCTTGGCGAACCAGTTGGAGATCGCGGCGTCGTAGCTCGCGGTGCGCGCATAAGCCTTGGCGGCAAGCTTCTTGCGCAGCGAAAGCGTCGTGGCGCCACCGTGCTGCGATAGCTCGGCCAGCACCGCCGCGTAGTCTTCGGGCTCGACCACCACGGCGACGTCGGCATGGTTCTTGGCGGCGGCTCGGATCATCGCCGGGCCGCCGGATAGAGGTTCACCACCAGGAGGTCGATGGGCGCGATGCCGTGCGCGCTCATCGCCGCGGCATGGTCTTTGTTGTCGCGGATCGCGAGCAGGCCGCCATGCACCTTTGGGTGCAGCGTCTTGACCCGGCCGTCCATCATTTCCGGAAAGCCGGTAAGTTCGGAAACGTCGGAAACTGCAAGTCCCGCATCCTTGAGCGCCTTGGCGGTGCCGCCGGTGGATACCAGCGCGACGCCGTGGCCGGCGAGGCCGCGGGCAAATTCGATCAGGCCGGTTTTGTTGGAAACAGAAAGCAGGGCACGGGTGATACGGCGCAATTCGGTCATGTCGGACTCAGCGGTAACTCGGGTTCGTCGCCGCGGCGCCGCGCGGCGCTCGGGGCGGATTGGGTGGCGAGCGCGAAACTCCAGTGCACGCGCGGAATCTTGCGGGCGCGGCCATAGATCACGATCTGGACGGCGCGGCGCGGGCCGTCGGGGCCGGAAAGATACACGCTTTCCTCAAGCTCGACGTGGTCTTCATAGGCATTGAAGGTCCACACGTCGCGGTTCGGCAACATCAGCATGGCGCCATGACCGTCGGTCAGTTTGTTGGCCTTCACCGCCGGGTGCAGGTGGAAGCGGACGGCGAATTCGTCGGCCACGTCTTGAGGAATCATGTCGCCCTCGGTGGAGAGGAACAGGTCCTCGCCGTCGATGCGCATGCCGGCAGTGGAGACTTTCAGCGCCCGCTGGTGGGTCACTTTGAAGCGATCGGCGTAGCCGTCGTGAGAAGCGCGCAGGATCACGGCGTCGACGCGGTCCTCGCGCGACACCTGGATGTCGCGCGGCCCGCCGATGATCGGCGTGCCGAGCAGGTGCTTGAACGACCCGCTTTCGAGGAAGCGGCATGACGATGTGTCATTGAACGCCACCGTGGAGTGTGCAGCGGTCGCGCGCGCGACCTGCCGCCAAGCCTCGCGATTGGTGCCCGGCAGGCCGCAGTTCACCACGATGCGCTGCAGACCGTGCGACAGCTCGAACGACAGGCAGCCGGCGTGCGCCTCCTGGCTGATGTTGATCGGCGGCGGGCTGCCGGCATCCATCAGAACCAGCATCTCGCCGCCTTCGACGCGCTGATAGCCGGAGTGCGGCGCGTTGGAGAGCGGCGCGCCGCGCGCGTCGTCGTAGGCAAGGATCGCAGCCATGATATCGGGCAGGGTCGGGCCCATGCCGTTGAAGTGGGCGAAGCTGCCGTCGCCGTGCCGGAAGAAGCGCATCATCGGCATCATGCGGTCGATGGCGTTGTTGAGGTGTTGCGGCGGCGCGATGTTGCGCGCCGCGAAGGCATGACGCAGCGGCAGCAGATCGAGCAGCAACTCGATCATCGCGCCGGGGTTGCGGCTGATATGGCCGCCGTCGGGCAGGATCTGGCGGTCGATCTCGGTGATGAGTTGCTTGATCGTACCGCGCAGGTGCCGCGCCTGGCCTGACATGCAAAGCGCGGCGTAGGCGAGCGCGATCAGCGCCTGCAGCCGCGGCACGCCATCGCGGGCCTCGATCGCGGTGTGACGCAAGTAGCGGACCTGGCGCACCAGGCTGCGCAGGAACCGGCGATAGAATTGCTCGTCCGCATCGTGCAGGATCAATGGCGCCTGGCTGAGCCAGGTGGTGATGCGGCGCGCCAGGATTTCCGGCTGCCAGCCGATGGAATCCCAGGAGCCCTGCACGGCGATCCATTCGTCGACCAGGGCGCGGGCGTTGGCGCGGGTGATGCCCGATTCGGCGGCGCGCAGATGGCGCAGCCAGCCGAAACCAAGCAAGCCCGCCGCCCATTCCTCCGATGGCGGCGGCACCTCGAATGGCGACCGGCCGTCGCTGATGACGACCTTGCCGGCGAAGGAAAAGCGGCCGGCATAGATTTCGCTCGCGCGCGTGCCGTCAGCGGTGCGCAAATCCTGCGGTGCGATCAAAAGCCGCTCGGCTTTCCGGGGAATGAAGCTCAGCCGGACGACAGGATGGCCGCGCAGCCGTCCGGCGACGCTGCGCAACGTGCGCCGTCCCAAAAGCATCGACAGCTTGGCCCGTTCCCCGATCGACAGGCCGGCCATGATTACGCTCGCCTCTTTGCGGACTGCGGGCGCCGTGCCCCGCTCACCCCGTGCAACATATAGCGAAGGCCCGGACAAGGGCCAACCATTGCGAGGGCATTAAGCCGTTTCGATTCGCACAAGCCGGGCCGCATAGAAGCCATCGAGCCCCGACATGCGAGGGTCGGTGTCAGGCCAATGGCACGGCAAGGTGCGCAAATCGCCTTCGGACGTGATGAATTGCGCTTGGTCCGCGATCTCATGCGCTGCGATGGGTTTGCGGCGCAGATCGGCGTTACGTTCAAGCAGGGCGGCGATCTGGTTTTCGCCCTCCTCGGCTTCAAGCGAACAGGTGCAATAGATCAGCGTGCCGCCCGGCTTGACCAGCGTGGCTGCGCGATCGAGCAGGCGCGCTTGCAGCGCCGCAAGCTTGCCGAGATCGGCTTCGGACTTCAGCCAGGGAATGTCAGGGTGCCGCCGGACCGTGCCGGTTGAAGAGCAGGGCGCATCCACCAGCACGGCATCGAACGGTCCAACTTGCCATTGTGCGGCGTCGGCCTGGACGATCTCGGCGTCGAGTTTCAGGCGGGCGAGGTTCTCGCGCAATCGGCGAAGACGCGGCTGCGAGCGGTCGACAGCGGTTACCCGCGCACCGGCCGCAGCCAGTTGCGCCGTCTTGCCGCCGGGCGCCGCGCACAGATCGGCGATGGTGCGTCCGGCGACCTCGCCGAGGAGCTTGGCGGGCAGGGCCGCGGCGGCGTCCTGCACCCACCAAGCGCCATCGTCATAGCCCGGAAGCTGCGGCACCGGGCCGGACGCGCGCAAACGCACGGTGCCGGTCGGCAGCACGCGCCCGCCGAGTGTTGTCGCCCATGCCTCGGCATCGCTTCTAGCCGTGAGATCGAGTGACGGCTCATGGGTATGCGCGGCCGCAATGGCGTGCGCGGTGTCGTCGCCATAATGGGCGACCCAGCGCCGCATCAGCCAGTCCGGCGTGTCGAGCGCAGCGGTGTCGAGCGTCGCCAAACGACCCTTGCCGTCGCGCGCCAGTCGCCGCAGCACCGCGTTGATCAGCTTTGAATAGCGCGATGCATAGCGGTCGGCCTGCGCCAGCCGCACGGAAAGATCGACGGCCGCATGGTCCGGCACGTCGAGGAACAGGATTTGAGCGGAGCCGATCAGCAGGATGGGTTCCACCTGCGGTGCTTCGTGCGGCAGGCCCCGCTCGAGTTGGCTCAAGAGCAGACGCCGCAGCGTGCCCAGCCGGCGCAGCACGGTGGTGACGATCGAGCGCACCAGGGCGCGGTCGCGCGCAGCAAGAGCATCAAGGCCGTCGGCGTCCAGCAGTTCGTCGAGCGGCCGCCGCCGGTGCAGGACGCCGCCGACGATGTCGGCCGCGATGCGGCGCGCGTCGAGACCCGGCGATGACGACGATGGGGGCGATGAGTTGTTGGCAGGGGGCATGTGCACACCTCATGCCTTGCTTTGATGGGGTCTGACAACCGCGACGGCCGCCTCTCGCAATGGGCCGCACCCTGCGGGCTTGACGGCGATGCCGGCGCGGACGTCTAAAGTCCGCATGTCGCAGCAAGACGATCCATCCTCCACCCCGCCGCCGAATGCGGGTCCGCGTAAGCCGCTGCCGCCGGCTGCGGAGCGGGCGCTGAAGGAGGCGGCCTTGCGGCGCGCCGCTGCCGACCGCGGCGCGCCCGCACCGCCCGGTGAGGTCGGGGGGCCTGCGGGGCCGGAGCCGACGCGCTATGGCGACTGGGAAAAGAAGGGCATTGCGTCGGATTTCTGAGGCCCGCGTCCAACCGCACCCCTAGGCGCGAATTATTTTTTAATTCTACTATAGATTGTATTTGCCCTCAAATGCAGACTCGCCTATATGAAGGACTATGTTCCTTCATGCAGGATTTTTGTCCAATAATGGGCAAGGCAGCTTTTTGCTGGCCGCCGTGATGTTCGTCACGGGCCTCGGCATCGGTGCGACCATCGGCCCGGTGACGGCCGGGCGCAGCGTTCCGGAAGTCGCGAACATACGACCGGACAAATTCCGCCCCACGCCGGCGGTGCGCGATGCCCATCCGGTTGAGGTGCTGCGTGTCATTGACGGCGATACGTTCGAAGCGCGAGTGCGTTTGTGGCCCGGCCTTGATGTCACCACGCGCGTGCGACTGCGCGGCGTCGATGCGCCCGAGATGAAAGCGCGCTGCGGCGGCGAACGGGCGCGGGCCGAAGCTGCGCGCGATGCGCTTCGCGTCATCCTCGATCAAGGTGGGGTCGGCATCTCGCAGGTGGCGCTTGATAAATACGGCGGCCGGGTCGTTGCCGATGCCTCGACGCAGATAACGCCGAATGTGTCGTCGGCCCTGCTCGAAGCCGGGATGGCGCGGCGCTACAGCGGCGGCCATCGCGGCGGCTGGTGCGGTTAAACGGGCCCGTTAGCCGCGCAGCACGCCGCCGGTGCGTTTGCCGATCTCGGCGACGAGCTTGGCGGCAAGCGCGTCGATCTCTTTCTCGGTGAGCGTCTTGTCTCGCGGTTGAATCGTCACCGCGATGGCGACCGACTTCTTGCCCTCTTCGATGCCCTTGCCTTCGTAGACATCGAACACGGTGACACTGGTGATGAGCTTGCGGTCGGCGGCCTGCGCCGTGCGCACGATGTCGCCGGCCTTCACGGCACGATCCACCACGAAGGCGAAGTCGCGCGAGATCGGCTGGAACGGCGAAAGCTCCAGCACCGGCTTGGCGCGCGTTGCTTTGGCCTTGCTCTCGGGAATGCGCTCCAGGATCACCTCGAAGGCGACCAGCGGTCCTTCCGCGCCCAGCGTTTCGAGCGCGCGCGGATGCAACTCGCCGAAGTGGCCGAGGATATTCTGCGGGCCGATCTGGATGGTGCCGGACCGGCCAGGGTGGAACCACGCCGGTCCGCCGGGCACGACCTGCAGCGCCTGCGCCGGTGCGCCGGCGGCGGCGAGCACCGCAAAGGCATCGGCTTTGGCGTCGAAAGCATCGACCGCCACAGTCTTGCCCGACCAGTGCCGACCCGCGCCGTCGCTCTTGGCGAGTGCGCGTCGCACGCCGGTCGCCGCCGTGAACTGATCGTCCGGGGTGTCGCCCTTGAAGACCTGCCCGACCTCGAACAGTGCCACATCGGCAAAGCCGCGGTCGGCGTTGCGCTGGGCGGCGGCGACGAGGCTCGGAATAAGGCTCGGCCGCATGTCGGACAATTCCGCCGCGATGGGGTTGGCGAGCGCCAACTCTGGCTGGCCGCCGCCGAACAATCCGGCCTGCGGCTTGGAGATGAAGGACCAGGTGACCGCTTCGGTCAGTCCGCGGGCGGCCAGCGCTCGGCGCGCCTTGCGTGTGCGCCGCTGCAGCGTGGTCAGCACCGGTTTGCGCGGCGCGTCGCCGCGGCCGAATCGTGTCGAGGGGATGCGATCGACGACGACGATGCGCACGATCTCCTCGACGATGTCGGCCTTGCCCTCGATGTCGGGCCGCCACGAGGGAGCTGCGACCTTCACGCGCTGGTCCTGACCGGCGACGAAGAAGCCGAGCTTGGTCAGTACGCGACGCATCTCGGCCAGGCTCAGGTCGAGCCCGGCAAGGCGCTTGAGCTCGCTTGTCGGGAAGTCGATCACTTTGTCGGGGGCCTCAGCCTTGCCCGCGACCGTGATTTCCGAAGGCGTGCCGCCGCAGAGCTCGAGCACCATCTGCGTCGCCAATTCCATCCCCGGCAGCATGAAATTCGGATCGACACCGCGCTCGAAGCGGTAGCGCGCGTCCGAGTTGATGCCGAGCTTGCGCCCGGTCTGGGCGATGTTGATCGGCTCCCACAGCGCCGATTCGATCAGAACGTCGGTGGTGTTCTCGTCGCAGCCCGACGCCTCTCCGCCCATGATGCCGGCAAGCGATTCGACGCCGTTGTCGTCGGCGATCACGCACATGGCGTTGTCGAGCGTATAGGTCTTGCCGTCGAGCGCGAGCAGCGTCTCGCCGTTGTGCGCGCGGCGTACGATGAGATTGCCCTTCACCTTGGCGGCGTCGAACACGTGCAGCGGGCGGCCGCGATCGAAGGTGATGAAGTTGGTGATGTCCACCAGCGCGTTGATCGGGCGAAGACCGATGGCCTTGAGCCGGCGTTGCAGCCAATCGGGCGACGGGCCGTTCTTGACGCCGCGCACCAGGCGAAGCGCGAACGCCGGGCAGAGCGATGGCGACGGGCCGAAGTCGAGCGTCACCGAGACGGGGCAGGGAAACTCGCCCTTGACCGGCTTCGGCGTGCGCTCCTTGAAGTCGCCAATGTCGGCGGCGGCGAGATCGCGGGCGATGCCGTTGACGCCGGTGCAGTCCGGCCGGTTCGGCGTGAGGTTGATGTCGATCACCGCATCGTCAAGGCCGGCATACTTGGCGTAGCCGCTTCCGACCGGCGCATCCGCCGGCAATTCGATGATGCCGTCGTGATCGTCGGATACGCCAATTTCCGCGCCCGAGATCATCATGCCGCGGCTCTCGACGCCGCGGATGTTGCCGATGGCGAGTGTGATGTTCTTGCCGGGCACGTAGGCGCCGGGCGGCCCGAACACGGCCGTCATACCGCCGCGGGCGTTGGGCGCGCCGCACACCACCTGGATCGGCTTGCCGTCGCCGGTGTCCACCATGCAGACGCGCAGCCGGTCGGCGTTGGGGTGTTGCACGGTCGAGATCACACGCGCGATGACGTAGGGCGCGAGCGTCTTGCCGGGGTCTTCGACGCTTTCGACCTCGAGGCCGATCATCGTGAGCTTCTCGACGATCTGCCCCAGCGCGGCGTCGGTGTCGAGGTGCTCTTTCAGCCAGGAGAGGGTGAATTTCATGCGCTTAAGCCTCCCGCCAGCGTCGGGAAATCGAGCGGACGGAAACCATAGTGCGAGGGCCAGCGCACGTCGGCCTCGAAGAAGGCGCGCAGGTCCGGCATGCCGTACTTCAGCATGGCGATGCGGTCGATGCCCATGCCCCAGGCGAAGCCTTGGTATTCGTCGGGATCGAGGCCGCAGTTGCGCAGCACGTTCGGATGCACCATGCCGCAGCCGAGAATCTCCAGCCAATCCTCGCCCTCGCCAAAGCGCACCTCGTCCTTGTCGCGCCGGCATTGGATGTCGACTTCGAGCGACGGCTCGGTGAAGGGAAAGAATGACGGCCGAAATCGCATCTTGACGTTGTCGACCTCGAAGAACGCTTTGCAGAACTCCTCAAGGATCCACTTGAGATGGCCAAGGTGCGCGCCCTTGTCGATCACCAAGCCTTCGACCTGATGGAACATCGGCGTGTGGGTCTGGTCGGAGTCGCTGCGGTAGGTGCGGCCGGGGATGATGACGCGGATCGGCGGCTTTGTGCTGAGCATGGTGCGCACCTGTACCGGCGAGGTGTGGGTGCGCAGCAGGAGCCGTGAGCCGTCGCGCTTCGGATTGAAGTAGAACGTGTCGTGCATCTCGCGGGCCGGATGGCCCTCGGGAAAGTTCAGCTTGGTGAAGTTGTAATCGTCGGTCTCGATATCTGGCCCTTCGGCGACGGCGAAACCCATGTCGGCGAAGATCGCGGTCAATTCGTCCACGACCTGGCTGATCGGATGCACGCGGCCGGTTTCGGCCGGCGCTTCGCGTGTCGGCAGCGTGACGTCGACGGTTTCGGTGGCGAGCCGCGCATCGAGCGCGGCGGTCTTGAAGGCGTCACGGCGGGCGAGAAGCGCGGCGTTGACGCGGTCCTTCAGCCCGTTGATCGCGGGGCCCTGGGTCCGGCGCTCGTCCGGGGTGAGGCCGCCGAGCGTCTTGAGCAACGCGGTTACCGAGCCGCTCTTGCCGAGGGTCGCGATCCGCACCGCCTCCAGCGCCGCCTCGTCGGCGGCGGCGGCGAT
>JAFKKQ010000542.1 GCA_017304505.1 Hyphomicrobiales bacterium
GCGGCATTTCGTTCATCGACGTCATGCCCCCACTTTTCACGGTGTCGTGAAGCATCGCGCTCTTGGCGCCTTTGACGTCGACGGCCCTGATCATGGCCACATCGTCACCGCTATACGTGATGTTGAAATATACCGCTGCCGGATTGCCCTTGACCGCGGGCAGCACCAGTTTGCCATCGGTTATCGAGATGCCGGGCAGCGCGTTTGGCGAAACATCGGTCTTCTCCGGCGCTTTCTGTCCGCAGGATGACAGGGCTATCGCGGAAACTCCCAGCGCGACGGCGGCGAGAACGGTACCTTTCATGGCATTCTTCCCCCTCTACAATTTATGCGGTTTAGTAGGCCCGCATATCTCTTGTGCCAAGGAAAACCGAACCTATATCGCCGGCAAGCAAATCGCTTGAATGAGCCGCCGATCCGTTTTGCCGAAATTCGGGGAGCGAAATGTGCGGTGTCCAACATGAAGCACAGGATAGGAAGTAATGGCCAAAGTTATCGGTATCGACCTGGGGACCACGAATAGCTGCGTGGCAGTCATGGATGGGGGCAAGCCCAAGGTTATCGAGAATTCCGAAGGCGCGCGCACCACGCCCTCGATCGTCGCCTTCACCAAGGATGGCGAACGTCTTATCGGACAGCCCGCCAAGCGCCAGGCGGTAACCAATGGCGACAACACGATTTTCGCGGTGAAGCGCCTTATCGGCCGCCGGTTCGACGATCCGGTGACCAGGAAGGACACCGAACTGGTTCCCTACACCATCGTGAAGGGGAAGAACGGCGATGCCTGGGTAAACGCCGGCGGCGAGGAATATTCGCCTTCGCAGATTTCCGCCTTCATTCTGCAGAAGATGAAGGAAACCGCCGAAAGCTATCTCGGCGAAACGGTCACGCAGGCGGTCATCACCGTTCCCGCCTACTTCAATGACGCTCAGCGTCAGGCGACCAAGGATGCCGGGCAAATCGCCGGGCTGGAAGTGCTGCGCATCATCAACGAACCGACTGCGGCAGCGCTCGCTTACGGGCTGGAAAAGGCCGACGGCAAGACCATCGCGGTTTACGACCTTGGCGGCGGCACCTTCGACGTTTCCGTCCTCGAGATCGGCGATGGCGTGTTCGAAGTGAAATCCACCAATGGCGACACCTTCCTGGGTGGCGAGGATTTCGACAGCGCGATCGTCGAGTATCTGGCCGACTCCTTCAAGAAGAAGGAGAACATGGACCTGACGCAGGACAAACGCGCCCTGCAGCGGCTCAAGGAAGCCGCCGAAAAGGCGAAGATCGAGCTTAGCTCCGCCCAGACGACCGAAATCAACCTGCCCTTCATCACGGC
>JAFKKQ010000063.1 GCA_017304505.1 Hyphomicrobiales bacterium
AGACAATCAGGCTGGCGGAATTGGAGATTCGCTCGAAGAAATAGGAAATGATGACGGCTGCGGTATCGCCGACCAGGACGAAGGCAGCGAAGATCAGAATGACGCTCATAAAACACCCCTTCCAGAGCGATACCGCTCCGGAGCTCAGTAGGCCGCCCTTCGGGCCGGAGGCTGGCCCAAATGCGCTGATATGACCAGTGAGGCGAATTGTCGCTGCTCACCCCTCCCGCGTAAGGGCGCTACTGCAGTTCTTTTTCGATCGCCGCGATGACGCGGGGATCGGTGGGCTCGATCTGGCTGGAAAACGACGCTGCGATGTGGCCGTCATGGCCGATGAGATACTTGTGGAAATTCCACCGCGGGCCCTCGCCGGGGCGTTCCAGTGCAGCCCACTTGTAGAATGGATGGGCAGAGGGGCCCTTGACATCGGCCTTGGCGGTAAGCGGGAAGGTCACGCCATATTCGCCGTGGGCGGTCTTGTTGATTTCCGCCGCGCCGCCGGGTTCCTGTCCGCCGAAGTCATTTGAAGGAACGCCAACGATCAGCAACCCGCGATCGCGGTAGCGTGTCCACAACTGCTGCAAACCGGCGAACTGCGGAGTGTAGCCGCAGAGCGAAGCGGTGTTGACGATCAGGATCGGCTTGCCGGCGTGTTCGGCAAGACGCAGGCGGCCATCGTCGAGGCCGGCAAAAGAAAATGCAAAGGCGGTCGGTCGGCTCATGGCGGGAGCTTGGGCGAGCGCGGGCGTGGCAACGGCCAAGCCAAGCAACGCCGGGCCAACCAATGTCAAAACGTGTCTGCGGTCAATCATCGTGGCGCTCTTTGCGGTGGCCGGCGTCGAGGCCGGCCCGCCGCGTTTGCCGATATCGCCTCCCTCGCCGCAGCCGGAGAGGGAAGCTGCATGCCGGGTGGATCAGTTCAGGACCTTGTATTTCTTGAACCAGGCGATCGCATTCTTCCAGCCATCTTCGGCGGCCTCCTTGCGATAGCTTGGCCGGTAATCGGCGTGGAAACCGTGCGGCGCGCCAGGATAGGTTTTGAATTCGGCGGTCTTCCTCGCTTTTTTCAGCGCGGTCTTCATTGCCTCGACCTGGGCGAGCGAAATGCCGGTGTCTGCTTCGCCGTAAAGCCCGAGCACCGGGGCCTTCATATCGGCGGCAAGCTCGGTCGGACTCTTCGGCCAGATCGATTTCTGCGCTGGCGGATCGACCAGTGTCCCGTAGAAGGCGACGCCCGCCTTCAAGCTCTTACTATGAGCGGCGTATTCCCACACCGTGCGTCCGCCACGACAGAAGCCGAGGATGCCGAGCCTGCGTGTGTTGCCACCCTGCGACTTCGCCCAGGCCACCGTGGCGTCGAGATCGGCGAACAGTTCGGCGTCGGGCTTGGCGTTCACGATCGGCATCAGCTTCGGCATTTCAGTGATCTTGGTCAGATCCTGGCCGGAGCGGAAGTAGTAGTCGGGGGCGATGGCGAAGGCACCCGCCTTGGCGAGCCGCCGCGCGACATCGCGGATGTATTCGTGTAGTCCGAAAATCTCCATCGCCACCAGGATGACGGGTGGGTTCTTCACGTCCTCCGGCCGTGCGAAGTAAACCGGCATATCGCCGCCGTTGACCTTGACCGTGGCATTGCCGGCCTTGAGACCTTTCGTATCCGTGGTGATGGCCTGCGCGCGCACCGGACCGGCAGCAAGCGTATAGCCGGCCGCGGCGGCGGCGGATGCGGTCATGAAAAAGCTGCGGCGCGAAACGGGCGACGGCGTGGTGAGTCCGATAATGTCGGACGGAATCTTGGCATGAACATTCATCGTCTTCTCCGGTGGGGCATATCCCAATGGATTGCTGACAGATCGACCGCGCCATTATTGCAATCGAAAGATCGGGCCGCGAGGGGGGAGGCAAGCGGAGCGGGAGTATTTGAGCGGTCCCGTTCACGTTATAGTGTCTGGCATAGTCCGACAGGGAGACATTTTCGATGCCAGAGGTCGTCATCTATTCCGCAGGCAGCCGGTCCGCTGAGCAGAAGAAGGCACTTTGCAAGGACATCACCGATGCGTTGGTGAAGAATTACAAGGTGCCGGTCGATGCGGTGGTGATCACACTTGTTGAAACGCCGAAGACGGATAAGGCGAAAGGTGGTGTGATGTTCAGCGACATGCCCCCGCGCTGATATTCTCGTTCTGTATCCTCAAGCGAGGTTTGCCGCGCGCTTCAAACTTCAAGGTGAGGGTGCGAGCGTGCGGCCGGTTTTATTTTTGCTGGAATTCGATCCGCTTGTCGGGCCGCTCCAGATCGACGTGCAGCGCCTCGCACAGCCGGTTGGAGTAGTTCCACATGCCGCAGAACACGGTCAGTTCGACAATCTGCTTCTCGGTGAAATGCCGTTTCATGGCTGCAAATGCCTCGTCGTCGTCGCGTGCGGTCATTTGCGTGACGGCGCTTGCCCAGCGCACGGCGGCCTTCTGCCGATCGTCGAGGTCAAGAGAATTCATGTAGTCGTCGCCTTGGGCGGCGGCGATCTGCGCCTCGGTCAGCCCAATTTTCTTGCCGAGCGGGACATTGTGCGACATGCAATAGGCGCTGCGGTTGAGCGCCGAGGTCTTGATGATTACGAGCTGCTGGATTTTCACGTATTCGGGGTCGGCTTTCACATTGACGAGGCGGATGGCTTCATTGGGCAGCATCCATCCCGAGAGCGCGGCTGGCTGGTGCGCCAGCACCTTGGAAAAGTTGCTGATGCGACCCCACTGCCGCATCACGCCGTCGTAGACCTCCTTCGTGTCGCCCTCCGCCGCTTCGGGCGGTATCATCGTCACGCGCGCCATCATGCCCTCCCGCAAACCGCTTCGCTTCGGCGGCGCGCACCACCGCTCGCCGATGAATACCCCAAGCCGCGTGCTCCGCCCCATCGGCCGCCGTAGGGCGGCCTTGCGGTTGCGAAGTCTACGCTTCGTCTTTCGACTTGCGTTTGATGTCCTGGCTGTGCGCGCGCTTGTAGGTCTGGATGTCCTTGAAGCGCCCCTTCTTATCGCGGACCGCGTAGAGCTTGGTGCCTTTCGAGCTTCGCATCGTGGTTCGCTTGACCATCGTCGTTGCCTCCTGGGTGGATCAATTGGCCTTGATTCCGGCAGCGGTGGTGATGCGTTCGTAGTCGGCGATGATGTTTTTCAGGAACGCACCGAACGGCGCGCCGCAAGTCCCGACGGGGAACAAGCCCTGCTGATCGAACTTCGCCTTCATCGCCGGCGTTCTCATGGCGGCGAGCAGCAGGCCGGACAGGCGTTCGATCGCCGGAGCGGGCGTCTTTGCCGGCGCAACCAGGCCATAGAAGATTTCGGCCTCGTACTTGGTGATGCCGGTTTCGGTCAACGTCGGCACGTTCGGCATCGCTTCGGAACGTTTGGGTGATGTCGTGACGAGCGCGCGCAGCGTGCCGCTCTTGAGATAGGTCACCACCGTCGGATAATCCGCCCACACCGCCTGGACATGGCCGCCCATCAGCGCGTTGATCGCGGGCGCGGTGCCGCCATAGGGCACGTAATTGACGTCGATCTTGGTGGCGAGCTTCAACACCTCGATCGCGACATGGAGCGACGTGGCCGGCCCGCCGCTCGCGAACGCGATCTTGCCCGGATGCGCCTTCGCGTCGGCGACCAGCTCCTGCGCCGTCTTCCAGGGCGAGGAGCTTTGCACCACCAGCGGCATCGGCGTGGAGGCGAGGTGGCAGACCGGCTCGAAACTTGAAAGGCCGGCATGGCCGCGCTTGAGCGCTGCATTGACGGTGAAAGCGTTGGCGACCAGCAGCACCGTGCTGCCATCGGGCTCGGCGCGGGCCGCGGCTTCGTTGCCGATGGTCGTGCCGCCGCCCGGCCGGTTCTCGATCACCACGGTCGGCCCGCCGGCGTTGCCGATCTGCTCGCCCAGAAGCCGCGAAATGATGTCGGGGCCGCTGCCGGGTGTGTAGGGGACGATGATCTTCAGCGTCTTCGATTGCTGGCTCTTGGATTGTTGGTCTGATGATTGTGCCAAAGCCGCAGCGGCACCGAGCGCGAGCATAAACCCGGCAGCGCAGGCCGCCGTCAGAATTCCGGATTGTCTCATCGGGCACCCCCTCAAGCTGGCGTCCGTGAGCGTGAGGCTTTTTACCGCCAGCCGCAAGCCAGGCGGCGTCTGCGGAATAAAATCTTAGCGGCCCGCTGCGGGATTGCTGCCGATTTCGGTCAGGCGGCGTGGGGCTCCGGATAACAGACCATACTCTCGAATTCGTAGCCGCAGGCGTCGCAGCACCAAAGATGGCGGACGCGGCGGTCGTCCAGATATTCGCTCCACTCGGGGGCGAACAGTGTATCCCCGCATTGCGCGCACGGAATGATGGGCCGTGACTGGTGGAAAGCGTTTGGTTTTAGGGTCGGCAGCTCCATGACGTGTCCTCCCTATGACGCTGCTCCGGTCCCCTCCTGTGTCTCTTTATCCCTCGTGCTCGTGACGCCATCGTGACGGTATGCGGTGCGGATATGGAGCAGCCATGCTGACGTGTTGGCGATCATGGCGGGCTGGTTACAATTGGCTTCGCGGCTAACGGAGGAGGAGGGCGCCATGATTTCAACGCAAATGATTTCAACGCACCGTGTTGTGTTGCGTCTCGCGCTGCTGATGTTGCCGGGGCTGTTTTACGCATCGGGCGCCGGTGCTCTCGATCATCGGGCACCGGACCACGCTGCCGCTGCGCGATCGGAAGAAGCGCTCGTGCGGCAAGCGCCGATCGGCCATCAAGCGCCGGTCGGCCATCGTCAGCCGCGCGCAACCGACATTCCGAGCAGTGCCTTGCAGGG
The DNA here is from genome assembly GCA_017304505.1 of Hyphomicrobiales bacterium. GTDB lineage: Bacteria > Pseudomonadota > Alphaproteobacteria > Rhizobiales > Xanthobacteraceae > Z2-YC6860. Next base: position 4,836 of record JAFKKQ010000063.1, read on the forward strand.
TGATGCCGATCAGGTGCGTCTGCAGCATGAATTCGACAGGAAGCTTCAAATCTGTCGCGATTGCTGAGCGCATGAATCGGAACTTTCATTGCGTAAGTCGCAATAGAAAAATTCGGAACGTTCGCCTTCGCGGATGCATTGGTCCCAGGTTGGCAATGTCGCCAACGTTCCAGACGAGGATTGGGATCATGAAGCTTGGTCGATTGGGTGTACTGTCGGCGGCGATGTTGCTGGCAGGCGGAATGGGAATTGCGACGGCCGCATCGAATACGCCGTCGGGCAAAGCGCAGAGCGCGACATCGGGCAAGTGTTGGGACAGTGCCTCGCGGCAGATCAAGAACTCGAGTTCGAGCATGAATCAAAACCGGACTGCCAGCGGCGCCAAGAAGTCGGGCGGCGTAACGACCGGTTCCGCCTCGACGGATAACTCGATACAGGGCGCGGGTTCTTCGGCGTCCCGGCCAGCGGCGGCCGCAGGCTTGCCGGACTGCTGACCACGCAGCGGCGAAAAGGACGGCACCGGGACATTTGGTTCCGGTGCGTTCTTTTAAGTGCAGTCGCACGTTAGCGGCCGTGCTGCTGCCGAGATGATTGGATCGGGGCTGATCGCGAATTATAATACGTGTCCGGGTACGAAACGGCAGCAGCAATGAGCAGCCAGTGATCAGCCGGATGGCGGCTAAAACCGTCGAGAAGCCGCAAACAAAAACGGTGCAGAAAACGGAGCGGCCACCGCTCTACAAGGTTATTCTGCTCAACGACGATTACACGCCGCGCGAGTTTGTTGTGCTGGTGCTCAGGGCGGTGTTCCGCATGAACGAGAGCCACGCCTATCAGGTGATGATGACGGCGCATCAGCGCGGGGCCTGCGTCATCGCGGTTTATGCGCGCGACGTCGCCGAAACCAAGGCGAAGGAAGCGACGGAACTCGGTAAGAGCAAGGGCTATCCGCTGTTCTTCACGACCGAGCCGGAGCAGTAATCCAACACCGTCGAAGCGGCGGCCCGCGCCGTTCGAGCAGATAACGATCATCTGTCTTCAGAAAATTGTGAGGGGCATCTTTCGGCCGGACGGTTTATCCGTCGGGGCGTTGAATGGGAATGGACTGAAAGGACATCGATCGATGCCCATCGAACAGACAACCTCCCGTGTTCCATCCGCCGTCTCCAGCTTTTCACCCCAGGTTCGCAGCATCGTCCGAATTGTCGTTGCGCTGCTGTTCCTCGAGCACGGCTTATCGCGATTGTTCGGCTGGCCTTCGGCGCTGCCGACGCCGCCGACGTTCACATTGTATTGGTTCGCGGGCGCCATCGAACTGGCGGGCGGGCTGTTGCTCGCTCTTGGCCTGTTCACGCGGCCGGCGGCGCTCATCATGTCGGGCGAAATGGCGGCTGCCTATTTCATCAGCCACGCACCGCATAGCTTCTTTCCGATCCTGAATCGGGGCGATGCCGCAATCCTCTATTGCTTCATATTCCTGTATTTTGCCTTCGCCGGCCCGGGACCGTGGAGCCTGGACGCGCGGCGGGGGAGAGAGTAATAAAATACCGCTCTTGCCAAGCCGCCTGAGCGCTTCGGAGGGCATGCGCGGTGGATGGCAGCGGTCATTGGCCGCAAAATGTGGACATCGCCACAAAGCGCTGGCATGAAACGTCCAGCGGCCGCGGCCGCGCCCGATCCGATGCAAGGTGGCCATGAAGACCTTTCTCCTGCGCTTATTCACCTGGTGGAACGGTCAGACCTTCGGCACCCAGTTCTGGACTTGGCTATGGGGCGAGTTCGTCGGCGAGGACGAGTTCGGCAATCGCTATTTCCGCACCCGTGGCGGCAAGATCGATCCAGTGCTGCTGATGGAGCGACGTTGGGTCATCTATAGCGGCCTCGCAGAGGCTACGATGGTGCCGCCGTCCTGGCATGGCTGGATGCATCACACCGTGGACGTGCCGCCGACGCAGGAAGCGTATCAGCCACGCGCCTGGGAGAAGCCGCACCGACCGAATCTGACCGGCACGCCCGGTGCGCACCGGCCGGCTGGCTCGACCTTGGCGCAGGGGCGGCGGCCGAAAGCGACCGGAGATTATAACGCGTGGACGCCGGGGCATTGACGCGCGCCGTTCATGGCTGCCTGGCCTCCGTCTGCCTCTCATTCGCCTCTGGCGACTATCGTCGCCGAGGCAACCGATATCCGCCCTTTCCCGGCCGCATTCCCCATGTTAACCGGGCTCATCGCTTTCTTGGCGCAGGCGACACCCGCTTGAGGCTCACTTAAAGCCTGCTGATGGCCCGAATCGGTTTCGTCGTATTGTTGACGTTTGCGGGCGCGCTTGCCGCTTCTCCGGCCGCAGCGCAGTTTCCGAATATCTTCGACAGCATTTTCGGCCATCCGCCGGAGCGGCCGCCGGCCGATGTACCGAGCCGGCCACCGGCGGCGGTGCCGTCCGAGCCCGACTACATCCCGCCGCGTGGGCTGCCGCCCGGGCCGCCGCCCGGTTCGCGCTACCAGACCCGGCAGCAGCCGCTGTATCAGGAGCCAGGCCAGCAACGCTATCAAACCCGACAATTTCCGTCTGACCAGTCGCCTGATTCGCCGATCCAGACGCAGCCGCTGCCCCCGCCGCCCGGCGCCACCGTTGCGCCACCAGGCGCGCGGCCCGCCCCGCCGACGATGCCGGCCGCGGTGCCGCCGGACCAACGCCAGCAGCAGCGCGGGGCTGCGCCGCCGGCTCCGTCCGGGCCTCCGCCGACCGACGAGGTCATCGTCGAGCCGCCGCCGCACAAAATCGCCAATCCGACCGCGGTGTTTTCCGGCCTCGACAAGATCACCGGCCGCATTATCAAGTTCGACGTGGCGATCAATGAGACGGTGCGCTTCGGCGCGCTCGAAGTGACGCCGCGCGCCTGCTACACGCGGCCTCCGACGGAGACACCCAACACCGATGGCTTTGTCGAGGTCGATGAACTGACGCTTCAGGGCGAGCTCAAGCGGATCTTCAACGGCTGGATGTTCGCGGCGAGCCCGGGACTCAATGCCGTCGAGCATCCGATCTACGATGTCTGGCTGACGGATTGTAAGGGCGCGCCGCAACCGACCGTGGCCGAAGCCCCACCTGCGCCGACCGCTGCGCCCGCGCCATCGTCGCGCGCGCCGCAATCGCCGCGTCGCGCACCACAGCAGCAGCGATTGCCGCCCCCGCCTGCGCCGCCTGCGCCGCCCGCGC
>JAFKKQ010000064.1 GCA_017304505.1 Hyphomicrobiales bacterium
TGAACCCGAACAACAACGTCTGGCAGGAAATCTCCGACGGGCTCGACCAACTGATGCTCGGCAAGCGCGAGGTCAATTCGCGCGGCTATGTTTCAGCCTTCAACTTCAAGGGGGCGGATCAGCAGAAGAAGGTCGGTCAGCTTTCCGGCGGCGAGCGCAACCGCGTGCATCTTGCCAAGATGCTGAAGTCCGGCGCCAACGTGCTGCTGCTCGACGAGCCGACCAACGATCTCGATGTCGACACGCTGCGGGCGCTGGAGGAGGCGCTGGAGGACTTCGCCGGCTGCGCCGTCATCATCAGCCACGATCGCTGGTTCCTCGACCGCATCGCCACGCACATGCTGGCGTTCGAGGGCGACAGTCACGTCGAATGGTTTGAGGGCAACTTCCAGGACTACGAGAAGGACAAGATGCGGCGGCTGGGTGAGGATTCCGTTATGCCGAAACGGATCAAATACAAGAAGTTTGCCCGACAATAACGGAGCGGCGCTTTGCCGCTCTGGAGTGGCACCGGCTCGAATCGCATATAACGGCTTCGCCAGCGTCTGCGCTGTGCGGGATGATTGGAACCCGTTGAATCAAGCTTGGCGTCTGTCCTGATGCTCGCTCATGGGTCTTTCCGCAAACCGTTTCTCGCCATTCGGCACCACACCTGAGGCCCCTCATGTCGATGTCCGCCGACGAGCCCGTCGTCCCGCGCGGTATCAATCTACGGCCGCTGCCGCAGATTATCTTTGCGTCACGTTGGTTGCAGCTTCCGCTTTATCTCGGGCTGATTATCGCCCAGGGCGTGTATGTGGTGCTGTTCCTGAAGGAACTCTGGCATCTTATTCAGCACACGATGAACTACACCGAGCAGGAAATCATGCTCGTCGTGCTGGGTCTTATCGATGTGGTGATGATCTCGAACCTGCTCATCATGGTCATCATCGGAGGCTATGAAACGTTCGTGTCGCGGCTTGAACTGCATCGCCATCCGGATCAACCGGAGTGGTTGAGCCACGTCAACGCCAGCGTGCTCAAGATCAAGCTGGCGATGGCGATCATCGGCATCTCGTCGATCCACCTGCTGCGCACGTTCATCTATGCCGGTCAGTTGGGCAAGGACGGCACGCAATACACCGAGACAGGGGTGATGTGGCAGGCGATCATTCATGGCCTGTTTGTCATTTCGGCTATCGGCATCGCCCTGGTCGAACGGCTCGGCCAGTCGGCTTATGACAAGCATGGGCATTAGCGTGATGCCGAATGCTCTCCGCAATGGTTTCGGCAATGCGGCAGCGGTGCTCGCCGCGTGGGGCTTGCTGCTGTTGCTCGCCGCCACGCCGGGGCATGCCGCTGACACGGCCTTCCAGCAGTACCTGCAATCGCTATGGCCGCAAGCCCAGCAGGCGGGCGTCTCGCGCGCGACGTTCGACGCGGCGATCCGCGGACTCGAACCCGATCTATCGCTGCCGGACCTTGCGGTGTCCGGGCGACCGGGCAGGGCGCCGCAACAACCCGAGTTTGTGCAGACGCCGGCCGATTATGTCCGCGAGAGCTCGATTGCGCGGCTTGCGGTCCGTGGCAAGAAGCTTCTCAGTGCGCACCGCGCGACGCTGAACGAGATCGAGCGGCAATTCGGTGTTCAGCCTGCGGTGCTCCTTGCGATCTGGGGCCGTGAAACGGATTTCGGCGGATACAAGCTGCCGCACGATGCCATTCGCGTGCTTGCGACGCAGGCTTATGTCGGCCGGCGCAAGGACATGTTTCGCGGCGAGCTTTTGGCCGCGTTCAGGATGCTGCAAGGTGGAATTCCACGCGCGAAGATGCGCAGCTCCTGGGGTGGCGCGATGGGGCTGACGCAGTTCCTGCCGTCGGAGTTCTACAAGTACGCCGTCGATTTCGACGGCGACGGCAAGATCGATATCTGGAATTCGATACCGGATGCGCTGGCATCGGCGGGCAAGCAACTGGCCGGCAAGGGCTGGGAGCGCGGCGAGCGCTGGGCCTACGAGGTTCGCGTACCGCCTGGGATCGACTGCACCATCGCCCAGCCGGCTCATGTCATGCCGATCGGCGAATGGCTCAAGCACGGCTATGTGCCGGCCTATGGCCGCAGGCTTTCACCGAATGAGCTCAAGCAGGATGCATCGCTGCTGCTGCCGGAAGGCGCCTACGGTCCGGCATTCCTGACACCGAAGAATTATTACGTCATCAAGGATTACAATTTCTCGGATCTCTATGTGCTGTTCGTCGGCCATCTCAGTGACCGCATCCTCGATGCGCGCCCGTTCGAGAAGCCGTGGAGCAAGAGCACCCAGCTTCGCACTGAACAGGTCGAGACGATGCAACGCACGCTCACCGAACGCGGGCTCTACAAGGATAAGATCGACGGCAAGGCCGGCATGCTGACGCGGGCCGCACTCGGCGCCTATCAGAAGGCGCACGGACTGGCGCTCGACTGCTGGCCGACCGCCGCGGTGCTGGCCGACATGCAGCGGCGCAAATGAAAACCCGGCAGCGCTTTCGCGCCGCCGGGATTATTCGTAACTCCTGACGTCTTCAGCCGGCGATCAGTAAGCCGGGCAGAAGAACCGCGGGCGGCTCCAGCCGACCACGTTGCCATAGGGATCGCGCAGCGGGCGACGGGCCCAGTAGCCGCCCGGGCAGCCATAGACCGGTGCCGCCCGATAAGTCGGGTAGGGCTCATAGCCCGCCACCGGATAATAGGCGCGCGGATAGGCATAAGCCGGGGCCGAGTTGGCGATCGCCCCGCCGATGATTGCGCCAGCCGCCAGACCACCGACAATGCCGAGGCCGACACCGCAACCGCGGCAGCGCGCGTCGGCCGTGGTCGGCGCCAGCGTCGCGACGGCCAGCAGCGCGCTGGCCGCGATAGCAAGAAGGGTTTTCTTCATCGTGATCTCCTGGATGCGCCCGGCCCGACGCCGATCGCCAGTGAATTGATTCTAACCTGGGCTCAAAAGAGCCCGGTAAAATAGGCCCCCCAATTTGTCGGAAATTTGGTCAGAATAAAAGAGCAGCCTTCTCTCCCCGCGGGAAAACCAGCCTCGCGGGGGGGGGGGGGGGTAATCTGAACGTCGGTTCAGCCTGATGTACGCTGGTTCAGATTCCGTTATCCCTATGCCCGTTGCGGGCCGCGCCAGCCGCCATTCAAGGGATCGGCAGCAACGGCTTTTTCCCCGCGTGCAGTTGCATGTCGACCGCGGCGAGCAAGGCCGCGGTGCCCGCGTAATTGCCCATCAGCATGACCAGTTCGATCAGCTTGGTCGGGCCGAAGATGTCTTTCAGCTTGGCGAAGGTGTCCGACTTCACCTTGTGGTCACGCCAGAGTTGGCGGCCAAGCTCGATAATCAGCGCATCGGTTTCGTCGAGGCCATCGGTGCTGCGCCGATACTTGATGACGTCGATGACGGCCTGCGGCACGCCTTCCTTGAGCGCCTCGGGTTCGTGCGCGACCCACTCGAACTGGCTGTCCATCTCGCGCGCGGTGGTCAGGATCGCGACCTCGCGGACATGCGGCGTGAAGCCGGCCTCGTAGCGAAGGTAACGATTGAGCGCGGCGACATGCGCGGCGGTCTTTGGGCTGAAGAGTTGCACACCGGCAGGACCTTGCAGACCGGCGATGGTCGCGCCCGGCGCCGTGGCGCGCTCGTACGCTTTCCGGCCGGCTTCATCCAGATCTTCAAGCTTGGGCAGCGGGAGACGGAAACCGGATTTCGGATCGATGTCGGAGGGCATGTCGGTCCCTGCTTGTGATGAGAAAGAATGGTGCTGCTGCGATTACGTCGCGCCGATTTGCTCCGCGAACAGCTCGAGTGCGCGGGCGGCGAAGGCGTGCATATTGGCGCGCCTATCGTTGCTGCCGGTCCGCAGCGTGAACGTTTGCTGCGCAGGGCCGGCGATGGCAAGGCAGGTATGGCCTGCCGGATCGCCGTAGCGGTTGCCCGAAGGTCCCGCCGCGCCGGCTTCGGCCAATCCCCAGGTGGTGCCGAGTTGCAGGCTCACCCGTTTCGCCAGCAGCACAGCATAGGGCTCGCTTGCCGGCCGGATGCCCTGGCGTTCCATGTCGTCCAGGCTGATGCCGACGAATGCCGCGCGCGCTGCGGCAGTGTAAACTACGGCGCCGCCAACGAAGTACGTCGAGGCGCCGGGGACTGCGAGCAGGGCCGCCGCGATCAGCCCGCCGGACGAGCCCTCGGCGACCGCGATGGTCTCCTTACGCTCGGCGAGGCGAGCCGCGACACGCTCGGCCAACGGCTCAAGGCGATCCATCGCCGCCTCAGCCGAACTTCAGACCTGCCGCCTTCACCAGGGCCTTGTTGGCTGCGATCTCGCGCTTGATGAGCGCATCGAACTCGGCCGGCGTCACGGGCGTGGCCTCCATGCCTTGCGCTTGCAGCTTCGACGCGACGCCGGGCTCCTTGACCGCCTTGTTGATCTCGGCAGCCAGCCTGTCGACGATCGGGCGCGGCGTCTTGGCGGGGAACAGCGCGCCATTCCAGAAGCTGTAGTCGGAATCCTTGTATCCGGCCTCCAGTGTGGTCGGCACGTCCGGCAAGATGCTGGACCGCTTCGGCGTCGAAACCGCGAGCGGGATCACCTTTTTGTCCTTGATGAAAGGCAGCGCTGACGAAATGCCCATGCAGCAGAAGTCGACACGGCCGGTCATCACCTCCGTTGTCGCTTCAGGCCCGCCCCTGAACGGGACGTGCGTGCCCTTGAACCCGGCACTGAGACGGAAACGTTCCGCCGCCCAGTGCGTCGCGCTGCCGACGCCGGCCGACGAATACGTCACATCCTTCGTCTTGGCCTTGGCGACGAACTCCTGGACGGTCTTCACGCCGAACGAGGGCGCAACGATGAGCACGTTCGGCACCGTGCCGAACAGCGCCACGCCGGCAAAATCGCCGGCCGGATCGTAGGTGATGTTGGGAAATGCCGCCGGAGCAGCCGAATGCGCGGCTGCCGTGACCAGGAGCGTATAGCCGTCGGCATCCGACCGCGCGACTTGCGCCGCGCCGACCGAGCCGCCGGCGCCGCCGCGGTTCTCGATCACGAAATTCTGGCCAAGCTGGCGGGAGACCTGCTCCATCACGATGCGGCCAAGGATGTCGCTGCTGGAGCCCGCTGAAAACGGGATGACCGTGCGCACGTTGTGGGTGGGCCAGTTGCCCTGCGCGTAGGCCAGCCGCGAGAGGGCGGGCGTTGCAAGGGCGGCTCCGGAGAGCTGAAGGAAGTGGCGGCGCGTGGTCATGAGAACTCCTCCTCGTTTGCGTTTCTCGATCGGACGTTTGTGGATGAGTCCAGTCCGTTCGGTCAGGTGCCTGCGGGACCAAGCGATGGTTGCGGGCGACCGGCTGTCCCTAGCGTAGCCGGGCTCTGCAGCGAAGGGAAACCGGAAATCCATGATTCCCATACATGCCTGCATGCGCCAAGGCGTCCTGCGGTGGAGTGGCGCGCGCCTTCAGGATGTGTATCGGGGACGGGTCGTTCAGCGTCCGGCGGCGATCCTCGGTGCAGGCTCGCCTGGCCGCGCGTCGAAGAAACGATTGCCGGGCCGCGGCAGGCCGAGGTTTTCGCGCAGGGTCGTTCCTTCGTATTCGCGCCGGAACAGGCCGCGCCGCTGCAATTCCGGGATCACGCCGTTGACGAAGTCGTCGAGTCCGCCGGGCAGATAGGGGAACATGATGGTGAAGCCGTCGCTGGCGTCCGTCTCGATCCATTCCTCCATCTCGTCGGCGATGGTTTTCGGCGTGCCGATCATGGCGAGGCCGGAGTAACCGCCCAACCGCTGCGCGAGCTGGTGCACGGTGAGGTTTTCGCGCCGCGCCAGCGCGATGGCACGTTCGCGGCCGCTCTTGCTGGCGTTGCTTTCGGGAATGTCGGGCAGCGGTCCATCGGGGTCGAACTTCGAGGCGTCGTGGCCGAGCGCGATGGAGAGCGAGGCAATTGAATTGGCGTAGTTGACCAGGCTGTCGAGCTTGGCGCGCTTGGCACGTGCTTCCTCCACCGTTTCGCCGACCACGACGAAACACGCGGGCTGTATTTTCATGTGATCGCGATTGCGGCCGAGCTTGTCCATCCGGCCTTTGACGTCGGCGTAGAATTTCCGGCCGGCATCGATGTCGCTTTGCGCGGTGAACACAGCTTCGGCAGTTTCGGCGGCAAGCTGCCGGCCGGCGTCCGATGCTCCGGCCTGCACGATCACCGGCCAGCCTTGAATCGGACGGGCGATATTGATCGGCCCGCGCACCGAGAGAAACTCGCCCTTGTGATTAAGCACGTGCATCTTGTCGGGATCGAAGAACACGCCGCTGTCGACGTCACGGATAAAAGCGTCATCCGCCCAGGAGTCCCACAAGCCGGTCACGACGTCATAGAACTCACGCGCGCGACGATAGCGCTCGCTGTGCTCCATATGCTCTTCGAGGCCGAAGTTCAGCGCCGCGTCCGGGTTGGACGTGGTCACGACATTCCAGCCCGCACGGCCGCCGCTGATGTGATCGAGCGAGGCGAAGCGGCGCGCGATATGATAGGGCGCATCGAACGTTGTCGAGCCGGTGGCGACGAGGCCGATGTGCGAGGTTGCTTGCGAGAGCGCCGACAGCAGCGTGAACGGCTCGAACGAACTGGCCGTGTGGCTGCGCTTGAGCGCGTCCATCGGCATGTTGAGCACGGCCATGTGGTCGGCCATGAAGAAGGCATCGAACTTGGCCGCCTCCAGCTTCTGGATGGCATGCTTGATGTGCCTGTAGTTGAAATTCATGTCCGGCCAGGCGCCGGGGTAGCGCCAGGCGCCTGTGTGGATGCTGGCGGGGCGCATGAATGCGTTGAGCTTGATTTGACGACTGGCCATGAACAACTCCGTGCGCCCGGCAGGCATGATCGAAACCGGATTCGAATATAGGGCTGCCGGCACGTTAGAAAAGCGGTGGGCAGGCGCCAGCCCATTTGAAGAATGTCCATCCTTCGGGAGCGCCATGCGACATTGATTTCCCTTGTCGAACATGCGTGCGGGGGAATAGTTTGCGGCAGCAATCCGCCCCTTCGCCGGGCCGCCCATTTTCCGATAACGCTTGAGGAGCCGCCATGCCGATTTCCCGCCGTACCCTGCTGGCCACGCTGGCTGCAGCCCCGCTCGCCTCCGTGATGTCCCGACCGGCCTTTGCCGCTTATCCCGACAAGCCAATCCGCTTGGTCGTGCCGTTCGCCGCGGGCGGCAACGCCGACCTCGTCGGGCGCCTGATGGGCGAGGGCATCTCGAAGGCTCTGGGGCAGCCGGTCATCGTCGAGAACCGCACCGGCGCCGGCGGCAGCATCGGGGCTGCGGCGGTCGCGACAGCGGCGCCGGATGGCTACACGTTGCTGGGAGGCTCGAACGGGCCGCTGACGGTCAATCCGTTCGTGCAAGCCAAGCTCAGCTATCACCCGCTCGAGGACTTTGTTGCCATCGGGCTCGCCAACCTCGCGCCGCACGCGATCGTGCTGCACGATTCCGTCAAGGTTAAAAACGTCGCCGAACTGGTGGCGCTGTCGAAGGAGAAGCAGATCACGCTCGCCACGTCCGGGGTCGGCAGCGCAACGCATCTAACGCTGGCGCGCTTCAATGCGGCGACCGGCGCGAAGCTGGTGCATGTGCCGTATCGCGGCGGCGGCGCGTTGATCCCCGACGTGCTGGCCGGCAACGTGTCCGGTGCGATGACCGAGATGTCGACGCTGCTCGAACATCACAACAAGGGCAAGGTCCGCATCCTTGTCGTGGCGTGGACCAAGCGTTCGGTGCGCGCGCCCGACGTGCCGACGATGATTGAGAGCGGCGTGAAGAACTTCACCGCCGCGAGCTACGTCGGTCTGGTGGCGCCCTCGAAGACGCCGCCCGCTATCGTTGCCACACTGGAGAAGGCGCTTATCGCGACACTGGCCGAAAAGTCGACGCAGGATAAATTCATTGCCAGCGGCGCAGAGCTTGTTCCGCCCGACTTGCAGACCTCCAAGGGGTTCGCCGCCTACATCAAGAAGGATTACGAAGAGTCCAAGGAAGCG
>JAFKKQ010000065.1 GCA_017304505.1 Hyphomicrobiales bacterium
CGAGACGATGGCCCTTCACCTCGACGGCAAGACCGGCGTTGGCGCCGCCGGTCCACGTCAGCTTGCCGGCCGTAAACCAGGCGTCAACGAAAGCATCGAGACCGGAGGCAAGAAAGCTCGACGTCCCGTTCATAACCGTGACCGTTCCTGAACCGAAGAATGTCGGATCGGAAAGGTCGATGGCGCAACGGCTGTCACCGAGATCGGCGGAACAGGTCGCGGTGTAAAGCCGGCCGCTCGGCTCGTTCAAGCGGTCGGCGAGCCCGCGCATCTCGGCGCTGAACGCCGCGCCCTCGCGCCGCACTTCGCCGAGAGTGCCCTTGCTCAGCAACACGAACAACGACGGTTCGCTCCAATCGACCAGGGACAGTTCGACGGCCGCGGCATCGTACCGGCCGGCCGCAAGATCGGCTTCCGACAACGAGTCGTCATTGAGCGCGCCGGAGATCTCCGAGCCATCGACCGAAAGGCCGAGGCGCGCGGTCACCTCCGATCCGGTGAGACCGGTGCCGGCGCGACACAGCGTGCCGTCCAACGTTACGTCCTCATCATGGTCGGTGAAGCCCAGCACCACGCCGTCGCGGCGCGCGATTCGCCAGCAGCGGCAGAGCGTGGTGCCGCCGGACGCAAGCTTCTCCTGCAGCGCGGGCGGAACGGTTCTCACGGCTTGATCTCCACCAGCGGGATTTTCGGAATGATACCGGCGGCGAAGGCCGACAGGTCGACCTCAAGATAATCGGTATCGAAGCGCACCGGCACGTCGAACAGGAATCCCGCCGTCACCGCCGCGCCGTCCGCCGGGACATGCCCCGATAGAAACGTGACGATCCCCGTCGCCGTGTCGCAGATGAAGGAGGTCCCCTCCTCCACCTCGCCGCCATCGACCGCGACGCGCACGCTGCCGGGGACGGGCTTCACAATGGGCCGCTGATAGGGCGCGAACGCGCCGCCGTAGCTCTTGGACAATTCGAATGTGTCCCTTACGCCGTCGCCCGCACCGAGCACCTGGTCGGTCGGCAACACCGCGCCGCCGCTCGCAGCGGAGGAATGATCCAGCCGGTCGCGCCAGCGAAAGCCATAGAGCCGCCCGCGCCGCTCCTCGAAGAAGGCGACCACGGCGCCGAGCGCATCGAGCGTCTTGACGCCGTAGCCCGCATCGTAGCGGCGCCGCGAATGCGCCCAGCGGGCGTTGCGCTCCTCGCGGCCGGAGCCGAGCGTAACGATATCGGTGCGCCGCTCCGGCCCGCCCGCGCTTTTCAGCGCGATGTCGAGCGGAAACAGGACTTCGTGAAACGTTGCCGGCATCACAGGCTCCGTTGGCCGCGCGCCACCGCCCGCGCGATCTGGCCGGTGATGTAGCTTTCCGAGCGGCGGAAGCTCTCGGCATCGGGCGTGCTGATGTTGATGGTGACATGCGGCGCGCTTCCCGCGCCGCCGCTTGCGGCCACGCCGAGCCGCCCATCGGGCCCGCGCGCCAGCGGCATGATCGCCTCGGGGCCGGCCTCGCCCGCAAGCCCTGTGCCGCCCGACATCAGCGGAAAGTAGGTCGGCGTGCCGATGACGCCGCCGGCCGCAAACGGCTTCACCGCACCCGCCGCCGCGGCGACGTTCGCGCCACCACCGCCGAACAGGCCGCTGAACAATGAGTTGAGCCCGCCGGCGATACCGCTCGCGATCGGCTTGAACGCCGCCGACACCACGAGACTCGACAGGCGCAGCGCCAGCGACTTGAGCACATCGTCGAACTGCCGCCCACCCGAAGCCGATTGCGTGAACGCGCGCGACATGGCGCTGGCGAAACCATTGGCGCTCACCGTGAGGCTCGCGGTGCGCGCCTGCAAACCGTCGAGCGCGGTGTTAAGATCGGAAACCGGACTGCTATCGAATGGATCGTCGGCCATCGGGATACCTTTTCATCAATGCATCAAGGGTTGCGCGGCCGAGCGGCGCGCCTCGCCCGGTGACGGCTTCGATGGCGAGCGCCAGTTCGCGCGGCGTCATGCGCCAGAACGCATCCGGCGGAAGCCGCAGCACGCCGAGGCCCATGCCGATGGCGTCCTTCCACGGAAACGGGGTGACGCGTGCCGACGCAGGATTGGCGCTTATGTTGCGCGCGGCTCCGCCGCGAAAGGGCGCGATGCACCCTCGCCCTCGCTGTCGCCGCCGAAGGTCGCGGCGATCAGCGTGGCGGCGATGGTCACATAACCGGCCGCGCCGCCGCCGACCGTCATGGCTGCCACCTCATCATCGGAAACCGCTTCGCCCGCCCCGCGCAGGCCCGCGCCGATGATGCGCGCGAGATCGCGCGCCTTGAGCCGGCCGGTGCCGAAGCGTTCGGCCAGCGCCACCAGGTCGTCGGCGCCGAACGCGGACTCGAGTTCGGCCAGCGCTCCGAGCGTCAGCACCAGGCGACGGCGCGCGCCGCCGATCTCGGCTTCGATCTCGCCGCGATGAAGATTGGGCATGGTGCCTCCTACGCGGCCGTAAACGTCAGCGCGCCGGCGGATTCCAGCGCCAGTTCGTAGGTCACCTCGCCGTTGTGCTCGCCGGCAAACTCCAGGCTCGCGATCTGGAATGCGCCTTCGACAGTGCCGAAATCCGGGATCACGACCTGGAAATTCTTCACCGCACCGTCGAAGAAAGCCTGGCGCATCAGCTCGTCGGTCGCGGCATCCTTGAACAGCCCGCGTCCGGCGATCGAGGCACGCTTGACGCCCGCGCCATCCAGCAGCTCGCGCCAGCGGTCGACGGATTCCGCATGCGTGATGTCGACTGTCTCAGCATTGAAGGCGATGCGCCGCGAGCGCAGGCCCGCGACGGTGGTGTAGCCCTCGCCGTCGGCGATCTTGACAAGCAGGTCCTTGCCTTTCTGGGCAGACATGAGCGGATCCTTTCGATCAGGCAGGTTCGGTGACGGCGCGGAAGCGCACCACGGCGTGATAGGTGCGGCCGTCGGCCTCGCGCCGCACATCGGCGGTGGCAAAGCGCAGGTTGACGAGCGTGTGGCCGGGCAGCGACAGCGACGCATCGTCGAGCGCCTGCAGCAGCGCGCCGGAAATCAAGTGCGCTTCGCGATGGCCGCCCTGGCGCGACCACGCATGCAGTGTGAACTGGTGTTCCTCGCCGGGCTCGGTGCCGGTCGAGAAATCGCTGACGCGCGCTTCGCCGAGCGTGACATAGGGGAACGCCACGCTGCGCGGCGGCTCGTCATAGACCTTCGGCCCGCCGAGAACGGCGCTCAGCGCGCCATTCTCGGTCAACGATTCATAGATCGCGGCGCGCAGCGCCGCGGCGGCGGACGACATGGGATGTTCTCCGGTCAGTCGGTGCGCTCTTCGGCGTCGATGTCGAGGAAGCGCCGGTCGCGCTCGCGGATGGCGACAAGATGGAAGATACGGGCGCCGTCGCGGAAGCGATGGCGCAGCGTAAGATCGTCACGGTAGCGAATGACAATGCGATGGCTGATGCTTGCGCCGAGCGCGTCGGCCGCGACGTTGTCGCTCGCCGTGCGCGGCGTGAGCGAGGCCCACAGCGTCGTCACGACCTCATAACTGCGCGCGACGCCGCCCGCACCGTCCGCCGTTTCGACCAGCGTCTCCAGCACCAGCCGGCGGTTGAGTTGGCCGGGATCGGTCATAGCGCGCGCACCCGATAGGGCGCGAGCAGCGCCGCGACCTGCTCGGGCAGCATCGCGACGGATTCGCCCAGCGCAATGATGCCGCGGTTCTCATACCAGTGAGCGACCAGCGTACGGATCGCCTGGCGCAAATCCGCCGGCACGTCGGCGGGCTCGTCGCCATAGCCAACGTCGATATCAAACTCGATGCCGCCGATCGGGCGGCCCGGCGCAGGCGGCGCTCCCGACGCAAAGCTCACGCGCCCCGGCGCCGATGCCGTATCGACAACGAAAGCCAGCGGATCGATGGTCTGCGTGGAGCCATCGAGACGATACACGCGCACCGCGGTCAACGCTTGCAAAGGCGCAGGCAGCACCACGAGATGGCCGTTTCCGGGCCAGGCGTCACGAATAAGCCGCCAGCTTTGCGTGATGAGCGCTCGCCGGGTCTGCGCCTCGACATGAACGCGCGCACCGGCAATCAGTGCCGCGATCACGTCATCGTCATCGTCGTGCTCCACGCGCAGATAAGCCTTCGCCTCGTCGAGCGTGACCGGCTCGACCAAAGGCGCCGAGAGAAGAATGGACGGCATGGATTGTCTCCATTGACAAAATGCGCGCGAACGGGCTCAACGGCGCTCCCATGCACCGCCCTGCCCTCGCCATGACCTTGCTGCTTTCGTTCTGCGCGCCTGTCGCCGCGATGGTCGGCGGAGCGTCGGTAATCAGCAGCAACGCGCAGCCCGTGGTGATGATCGTCAGCGACCGCGGCAGCTTCTGCACCGGCACCGCGATTGCGAGCGACCTGGTGCTGACAGCGGCGCACTGCGTGCTGCCGGGCGCCGACTACAAGCTCCTCGAATTCGATGCCGAGCGGAAACCGGTGCTGCGCGACGTAGCGCGCATCGCCCGCCACCCGCAGTTCCGGCTCAAGACTCTCCTGGCGCACCGCGCCACCGCCGATGTGGCTCTCATCAAGCTCGCGCGACCGCTCCCGGTGACGCCCGCACCGCTTGCGGACTCCAGCTTGCGCGCAGCCATTGGCGACCGGTTCACCGTGCGCGGCTACGGGCTTGCCACACGCGGCAACGGCAAGACCGGCGGCACGCTGCGCGCGGCCACGCTCGTCGCCACCGGACAGCCCGGCAACCGGCAGATCCGGCTCGCCGATCCGGCGACGCGCGGCGAGCGCGCAGGGCTCGGCGCCTGCACCGGCGATTCCGGCGCACCCGCGTTCACGACGAGCGGACCGCCAGCCGTGATCGGCGTGGTGAGCTGGTGCACCGGGCCGGGCGGGAGCGCCGGCTGCGGCGGGCTCACCGGCGTCACGCCGCTGTCGCTCTATAAAGGCTGGATCGTCGAGCAAGCACGCAAAATGGGAAACACCCTCGCGCCTTGATCGCGCAATTTAACGCTGAACAAGAACGGCGCGGCTGTAACACCGCGCCGCTGTTTCGCGAAGGCTCCGCGCTACGCCTCGGCGAACTTCAGCACCTTGATGGCGTCGAAGTCCTGCACGCCGCCGCCCACGCGCTTGGTGGTGTAAAACAGCACGTAAGGCTTCGCCGTGAACGGATCGCGCAGCACGCGCACGCCGGCGCGGTCCACCACCAGGTAGCCGCGGCCGAAATCGCCAAAAGCGATCGACAGCGAGTCAGCGCCGATGTCCGGCATGTCCTCGGCCTCGACCACCGGGAAGGTCATCAGCGAGGCGCGGCCGCCGGCCTGCGCCGGGGGCTGCCAGAGATACGCCCCGCCGGAGTCCTTGAACTTGCGCACGGTCGCTTGCGTCTTGCGGTTCATGACGAACGTGCCGTTTTGCCGGTACCCGGCCTTGAGCGCGTAGACCAGGTCGACAAGCACATCGGACGGATCGCTGGACGGAAACGCGCCGGCCGTACCGGTTGCGACGTGGCCGAGCTTGCCCCACGCCCACGAGGCGTTCGCTACGGTGTCGTAGTCGAGAAAGCCCTTCGGCTTGTTGTCGCCATCGCCGGTGACGAAGGCCGTGCCCTCCTGCACCGCGAAGGCCTGCTCCACCTCCGAGGCCAGCCACTCGTCGATGTTGACGGCGGAGTCCTCCAGCAGCGTCGAGGTGGCCGCCGGCATGGCGTAAAGCTCCATCGCCGGGAAGCTCAGCGCATCGAGCGTCGGTGACGCGGTCTGCGTGCGTGCGCCGGTTTCGCCGACCCAGCCGGTCGCGGGCCCCGCCGTCATGAACGGCTTCTTGTAGACGCTGCCGGAGATGGTGCGCTGTCCGGCGATGGCGCGGATCGGAGAGATGGCGGTGAGCCGCCGGCCGATGGTCTGCTCGATCTCCACCGGCACGACATAGCCGCCGTCCGGGTTGGAGCCGACCGACATCGCCTTCACCTCGAGCGCACGCAGGCCGATGCTCTCACCGGAGCGCATGTAGGCATCGAATGCCGCCTTGTGCTCGATGGCGTCGGGTGTCGTCGCCTTCGCGTCGCGCGCGGACGATGCGCCGAGCGACGGGCGCGCCGACTTCAGCGCCAGGTTGTCGAGTCGGCGCGTCAGCGCGGCGTTGATGCGCTCCACCTTGTCCTCGGTGACGACATCGGCGGAACGACGCGCGATTTCGTCGAGCCGCTGGTCGTTCGCGGCCTTGAACTCCTCGAACAACCGCATGACGTCGTCATGCGTCACCGTGCCATTGCCAGCGATGCCGGCCTTGGTCTCCGGCGCATGGGAAAGGATATCGATGTCCATCAAGATCACCTCTTTCGGTTGGGGACAGGTTAGGCGCGCGGCCCCGCGCAGACGAACGTCCGCGCGCCGCGCCAGTTTTCAGGGTTCAGCGGTTTGGATTGGGCGGTGCCCTTCGCCCGCCGGCGGGCCCCGCCCGCAACGCGTTTTCCGAGAGCACGAGGTCGCGCCAGCCCATGCGCTCGGTCGCACCGCCGTCATGGCGCGTGAAGGAAAAATGCGGCTGCCGCCGGAACAACCGCTCGGGCGCAAGGTGCGAAAGCGAACGATCCACCGGCCAGCCCTTGCGCGTGGGGCTGCGCGTCCGCGCGTGAGGCGCCTCGCAGTGGGAGGACGTCTGAGCGCGCCCGCGCAGGCCGCTTGCAGCGCTCGCCATCGCGGGTGAAGCCTCCTTCACGGCGCGGACGCGCGCCCCGGGGAGCAGTGGAAAGGTGACAATCGAAATCTCCCAAAGGTCGATGGCTTCGAGTTTGCGGATGCGGGTCTTCGGGTCGATCCGACCCTTTACCGTGCGAAAGCCGATGGAAAGACCATCGGTGGTGCCGGCCTTGAGCAGCGCCAGCAGTTCGCGCGCGCGCACCACCTCGGGGATGAGGCGGCCGCGCGCATAAAGCCCGCGGCTGTCCTCATGCAGATCGAGCCAGACGCCGATGGGTTCCGACGGATCGTGCTGGAACAGCATCGGCACGCGGCGCACGCCGCGCCGTCTCAGCGAGGCTTCGAACGCGCCCGGCATCACCATGTCGCGGGCCTGGTCGATCTCGCCAAAGAGAGACGCATAGCCTTCGACGGTGCCGTCGGGTGCGATCGCGGCGGCGGGCCGCGCAAAATCGGTCTGTGCGAACATGATGATTCCAAATCTGATGTTTGAACGCGCAGCGCGGAGCGTGCGGACGCACTCCGCCGTCACCCGCGGGGTTGGACCCGTGGGTTCGTACGAAACCGCCTCGATGGCGAATGGCTTGACGGGTCTCTTACGTTCCGCGCCGGCTCGCATATCTCGTCGTCTTGCCCTTCACGCGCCTGCGCGTCTCCGTTGGCTTGCGGCCGATGCGGTCGAGGTGCGTGAGGAATTCGCGAAACACAGTGAGATGATCGCGCCGCGACTTGGTCTCGCCGCGAATGCCGCGCAGCACGGTGTGCAACGTGTCCATCTACTTCTCTCCGGAATGGCCGCCAAATGTGTCGTTGAAACGCGCCAGCTCGCGCACGAAATCGTCAAAGCGCCGGATCGAAGCGGCAAGCTCGCGCAATGCGAACCAGGCCAGCGCCGAGGCCGAGCTGGCCCACAGCAACAGCGCCAGATGGGCCAGGTCGCCGCGCTCGGTGAAGATGGTGATGGGGTCGCTCATGCCGCATTGCGGCGTCCCGGCGCCGGCGTTATATGATGGGAGTTATGCATCCACCGGATGCCGTGGAGATGACGATGCGATCGCTTTGCGCCGCCCTGATTGCAGCCCTGCTCCTCGGAACCGCTCCGGCATCGGCCACGATCCGGATCACGGATTCGCGCTATGAAAACGGCACGTTGGTCGTGCGCGGCCAGACCCAGCCCAACCAGCAGGTCACGCTTGACGGCAAGTACAAGACCAAGGCCGATGGCGCCGGCCGTTTCGAGTTCAGCGAGCCCTATAAGCCGCCCACCTGCATGTCGGATATCTCCTCGGGCGAGGATTCCTATTCCGCGATCATCACCAA
>JAFKKQ010000066.1 GCA_017304505.1 Hyphomicrobiales bacterium
CCGAGGGCTTGAGGTTCGCCGCGATATCGACCACCTGCCCGTCGTAGAAATAAAGCCCCGACACCGCCCAGTTGGAGCGCGGCTTGGCCGGTTTCTCCTGAATCGAAAGCGCATGTCCGGCCCGGTCGAACTCGACCACGCCGTAACGCTCCGGATCCTCGACATAATAGGCAAAGACCGTTGCCCCCTGTTGCCGGCGCAACGCCGCCGTCAGCAATTGCGGCAAGCCGTGGCCGTAAAAGATGTTGTCGCCCAGCACGAGTGCCGAGGATCCACCGCGCACGAAGTCCGCGCCGATGAGATAGGCTTGAGCCAGACCGCCGGGGCTCGGCTGCGCGGCGTAGGAGAATGACATGCCCCACCGTGCCCCATCGCCCAGCAGCCGCTGAAACTGCGGCAGGTCGTGCGGCGTCGAGATGACCAGAATGTCCTTGATGCCGGCGAGCATCAAAACACTCAACGGATAGTAGATCATCGGCTTGTCGTAGATCGGCATCAGCTGCTTCGACGTCACCAGCGTCAACGGGTACAATCTGGTGCCGCTGCCGCCGGCGAGAATAATGCCCTTCAAAATATCCCCCTTTGATCCACGCCCACTGTCGCACCGCCGGGTTTTGGGCGCGGCCGGACTCGGCGGATATCATACGCCCCGCCCGCGGCGATCGCGAACGTGTTTCCCGCGTACCTCGCTGCTTGTCTCGCTCTGCACGGAGCCAACCGCCGACGGTATGCCTTTAAGTCAAAACGCCCCTTCAGCCAAAAGGCGTCTGACACAGGTCCGCAAGGAGTCTCGCCAGGCGGGGAGTCGCACGCCATAAGCCGCCAGTATCTTGTCGCCGTTCAGGCGGGAGTTCGCCGGCCGCTGCGCGGGAGTCGGATAAGCGGATGACGGGATCGGGATGACGCGGGCACTCGGTCCGCCAACCGCGCGGGATTCGGCAAAAACCGCGTCCGCAAATTCCGCCCAGGTGGCTTCGCCGCTTCCGACCAAGTGGAAGACTCCCCGTAATGCCGACGCTTTCGGCCGCTCAATCATCTGGCGCGCCACGGCGATAATGCCGTCGGCCATGTCCAGGGCGCTTGTCGGTGAACCACGCTGGTCGGCGACGACGGAGACCTCCGCGCGCTGCGCCGCGAGCGATAGCATCGTGCGGATAAAATTCTTGCCGAACGGGCTGTAGACCCATGCCGTGCGCAGCACCGCATGGTCCGGTTGAGCCGCGGCAACGGCTTTCTCGCCCGCGAGCTTGCTTCGCCCGTAAGCCGTGGTGGGATTCGCGGCATCGTTCTCGACATACGGACGATCGAGCAACCCATCGAATACATAGTCCGTCGAAAGATGGATGATCGGGGCCTTCAAATTGGCCGCGGCCAACGCGACCGCGCCCGCGCCTGCGCCGTTGATCGCCAGCGCACGTTCGGATTCGCTTTCCGCCAGATCCACCGCCGTAAAAGCAGCCGCATTGACAATGACACCCGGCGCAAGCGCGGCCAGCGCGGTGTGGATCGATTCCGGCCGGGCGAGATCGATATCGGGGCGTGCCACCGGCAGGACCTCGACGCCGGCCGCGCCTCCCCGCTCTCGCAGCGAGCGGGCAATCTGGCCTTGACCCCCGGTGACGACAATCCTCATCAGCCGCCGCTCAAAACAGCGTTGCAACATTCGCACGGCGAACGCTGCGGATCCGCATCAAAAGAATGACCTTCGCCGGATCGGCCGGACAGCCGATGGTGAGCGCCGGGTCGTTCCAGGCCGTCCCAATCGTCGGTCAGCATGGGTTTTATCTGTTGCGGCTGTGCCCGGTCAGACGGCGACACCAAGCCGCTCGCCGCGATAAACGCCGGATTGAACACGCTCCCACCACGCCCGGTTGGCGAGATACCATTTGACGGTCTCCCTGAGACCGCTTTCAAAATCGTAGCGCGGTTTCCAGCCGAGGCATCGCTCGATCTTCGAAGCATCGATGGCATAACGCGCATCGTGACCGGGACGATCCGTCACGAATGTGATGAGTTTCGCGCGGCGGCCGATCGCCGGTTCAGGCGCCAGTTCGTCGGTCAGCGCACAAATCGTTTGCACCACGGCCAGGTTCGTCCGCTCGCTGCGGCCGCCGATGTTGTAGCTCTCGCCGCTTTCTCCCGCCTCCGACACCAGCAGCAGCGCCTCGGCGTGATCCTCGACGTGAAGCCAGTCGCGAACGTTGGAGCCGGTGCCATACACCGGAAGCGGCCGCCCTTGCAGCGCGTTGATGATCGCGAGCGGGATCAGCTTTTCCGGGAAATGATAAGGCCCGTAATTGTTCGAGCAGTTGGTCATCACCACCGGCAAGCCATAGGTGTGGTGCCAGGCGCGCACGAGGTGATCCGATCCGGCCTTGGACGCCGAATAGGGCGAGTTCGGCTGATAAGGCGAGTCCTCGCGAAACAGCCCCTCGGCCGGCAACGAGCCAAACACCTCGTCGGTGGAGATATGCTGGAAGCGGAAGGCGCGCTTGCGAGCTTCCGTCAAGCCTCGCCAATATTCCAGCGCAGCCTGCAGCAGGGCGAACGTCCCCACCACATTGGTCTGGATGAACTCCGCAGGGCCGTCGATGGATCGGTCGACGTGGCTCTCCGCGGCCAGGTGCATAATCACGTCGGGGGCGAATTCCGACACCACGCGCCGCATCTTCGCGATGTCGGCGACATCCGCCTTCACGAAAGCATATCGCGGGCTGGACGCGACGGCGGCGAGCGATTCAAGATTTCCGGCGTAGGTGAGCTTATCGACAACCAGCACCTCGTGAGGGGTTGCCTGAATCAGCCGGCGAACCACCGCCGAGCCGATAAATCCCGCCCCTCCCGTCACGAGATACTTCACCGAACGTCCTTTTGTCGCTGAACTGTAGAGGCTAAGCCCTTCTAAAATCGAAGTATAATATTGTTGGCAAAACGTCGCAATAACGCACTTCCTCCTCACCCGCACCGTGTTGCGGTTTTAGTAAATTCAGGTCAGAGGATGGCTGGGCGGACCAAGGGAAAACACGCCGGGACGGATCGACGCAATGGCGCAAACGGCGGGGACCGCAGAGGATTTTTCACAAGGCCCTCGCCCTGGGGCGGATGAATGATGGCGCCTCAATCCGCAACCACGACGATCCTGATGGCGACCTTCAACGGCGCGCGCTTTATCGAACAGCAGTTGCAGTCGCTGGCCGATCAGCAGTGGAACGACATCGACCTCCTGGTGAGCGACGATGGCTCGCAGGACGGCACGCTGGACATCTTGAAACGGTGGCAGGCCCGCTGGAGCAAAGGACGGTTCGAAGTCGTCGGGGGACCGCAGCAGGGCTTCGCCGAGAACTTCCGCAGCCTGCTCCTGCGGGCCAACGCCGACGCGGCCTATACGGCGTGTTGCGACCAGGACGACATCTGGCGCCCCGACAAGATATCGGCCGCCGCGGCCGCGCTGGCGGCTGAGCACCACCGTCCCGCGCTCTATTGCTCGCGAACGGAATACGTCGGCGAGGACGGAACGCATCTCGGATATTCGCCGCTATTCCAGCGGCAACCCTCCTTTCGCAACGCCCTCGTCCAAAGCATGGGCGGCGGAAACACCATCGTCTTGAACAAGCCGGCGCTTGCGCTCATGGCCGAAAGCGTGCGCCGCACGGGCTTCGTCAGTCACGATTGGTGGTCGTATCTCATGGTGGCGGGCGCCGGCGGCCACGTGGTCTACGATCCGCTGCCGCATATCGCTTATCGTCAACACGGATCGAACCTGGTCGGCGAGAACACCAGCATCGGGGCAAGGCTCGAACGGTTGAGGCGGATGTTTCGAGGGGGCTTTGCCGAATGGAGCGCCCGCAACATCGCAGGGCTGAGCTCGTGCGCCGACCTGCTCACGCCGGAGAACCGCGCGCTCGTCGCAAGCTTCGCCGAAGCACGGAAATCATCCCCGGTCGGGCGCGTCCGCGCGATCATGCGATCGGGATTTTATCGTCAGACCCTGGTTGGAAATATCGGGCTTCTGGTGCAAGCCGCGACCGGACGTCTTTAGCGCGTCGTCACTCGATGCGGCGACGCTAACGCCCGAGGGACCCGCGCCGATACGCCGGCCCCCACGCAAGCAAAAGAGCGAGGCTTACGCCGCCGGTGCGCTGTCCTTCACCGGCAGGCCCTTGTCCTTCATCAGCGACTGCAACTCGCCGGCCTGGAACATCTCGCGGATGATGTCGCAGCCGCCGACGAACTCGCCCTTGACGTAGAGTTGCGGAATGGTCGGCCAGTTGGAGTAGGTCTTGATGCCCTGACGCAGTTCGTCGTTCTCGAGAACGTTGAGCCCTTTGTAGGGCACGCCGAGATAGTCGAGAATCTGCACCACCTGTCCGGAAAAGCCGCACATCGGAAACTGCGGGGTGCCCTTCATGAACAGCACCACGTCGTTGCTCTTCACTTCGTTGGCAATGAATTGGTCGATGGCCATGACGTTGTCCTTTTCGCGGTCTTTACGCGCACAGGTTGTTTTGTGTCAAACCTAACGCGATTGTCGTAACCTGAAACTACCCCTCGGGCACCCCGGTCTGCAAGGCAAGCGCGTGCAGTTCACCCCCCATTTGGGTCCTCAAGGCATCGTAAACAAGCTGATGCTGCTGCACCCGCGATTTGCCGCGGAACGATTCCGCGATCACGGTTGCGGCATAGTGGTCGCCATCGCCGGCGAGGTCGCGGATCGTGACCTCGGCGTCGGGGATGCCGGCCTTGATCAGCCGTTCGATATCGTTGGCATTCATCGGCATGGCGCGCGGCCTCCGTGCCGCAAAACATCCGCTCAGGCTGATCCACCAGCCATGTATTGGGGGAACCATCCTTCAAAACGCTCGGTCAGAGCCTTTATCAGAATCGGCCGCTCGCCGGGAAGGATCAATGTCGCACCGCCCGTCGTTCCGATGCGATGCACCGGCACGCTGGCCTCCTGCACCCGCCGTATCACCGTGTCGGCCCGGTCGGCCGGCACGGTGACCAGATAGCGCGCCTGATCCTCGCCGAACCAGAAGGCGTGCGCAGGGGTATCGTCCGGCGCGGCCTCGAGCGTCGCGCCGATGCCGGACGCCATCGCCATTTCCGCGAGCGCCACGAGCAGCCCGCCGTCGGACACATCGTGCACGGCGGTCGCCAATCCGTCGTGGATCAGCGCGCGCACCACGTCGCCGTTCTCGCGCTCCTCGATCAGGTCGACCGGCGGCGGCGCGCCGTCTTCGCGGCCGCAGACGTCGCGCAGGTACACCGACTGGCCGAGCCAACCTTGCGTCTCGCCGATCAGCAGGATCGCCTCGCCCTCGGCCTTGAATGCCAGCGTCGCCGACTTGGTGAAGTCGGGCAGCACGCCCACGCCGCCGATGCTCGGCGTCGGCAGGATGCCGCGGCCGTTGGTTTCGTTGTAGAGCGACACGTTGCCGGACACGACCGGGAAATCGAGCGCCTTGCAGGCCTCCGCGATGCCGCGCACGCAGCCGACGAACTGGCCCATGATCTCCGGTTTCTCGGGATTGCCGAAGTTGAGATTGTCGGTGATGGCGAGCGGTTTGCCGCCGACCGCGGTGATGTTGCGCCAGGCTTCGGCCACCGCCTGCTTGCCGCCCTCGAACGGGTCGGCCTCGCAATAGCGCGGCGTCACGTCGACGGTCAGCGCCAGCGCCTTCGGGCCCTCGTTGACGCGCACCACGGCGGCGTCGCCGCCCGGCCGTTGCACGGTGTTGCCGCCGATGACGTGATCGTATTGCTCCCAGACCCAGCGCCTGGAGCAAAGCTCGGGCGTGCCGATCAGCGTTTCCAGCGCATCCGCAAGCGGCACCGGCGGCTTCACGCTGCCGGCCGTCACGACCGGCCGTTTCGGCGTCTCGACGAAAGGCCGGTTGTAGACCGGCGCCTCGTCGCCCAGTTCCTTGATCGGCAGGTCGGCCATCACGGCGTCGTCGTGCTTGACGACGAAACGCTTGCTCGGCGTCGTGTAACCGACGATGGCGAAATCGAGGCCCCATTTGCGGAAGATCGCTTCGGCCTCTTTCTCCTTGTCGGGCTTGAGCACCATGAGCATGCGCTCCTGGCTCTCCGACAGCATCATCTCGTAGGCGCTCATGCCGGTTTCACGACACGGCACGCTGTCGAGCTGAAGGTCGACGCCGAGGTCGCCCTTCGCACCCATCTCCACCGCCGAACAGGTCAGTCCCGCCGCGCCCATGTCCTGGATGGCGATGACGCAATCCTTCTCCATGATCTCGAGGCAGGCCTCGAGCAGCAGCTTTTCGGAGAACGGGTCGCCGACCTGCACGGTCGGCCGTTTCTCCTCCGCGCCATCGCCGAACTCGGCCGACGCCATGCTGGCGCCGTGGATGCCGTCGCGGCCCGTCTTGGAGCCGAGATAAACGATGGGCATGCCGACGCCGGACGCTGCCGCATAGAAAATCTTGTCGGCTTCGGCGAGACCGACCGCCATCGCGTTCACCAGATTGTTGCCGTCGTAACGGGTGTGGAAGCGCACCTGTCCGCCGACCGTCGGCACCCCGAACGAATTGCCGTAGCCGCCGACGCCCGCAACCACGCCGGACACCAGATGCCGCGTCTTGGGATGTTCTGGCGCGCCGAACGACAGCGCGTTGAGGCAGGCGATCGGCCGCGCGCCCATCGTGAACACGTCGCGCAGGATGCCGCCGACGCCGGTCGCGGCCCCCTGATAGGGCTCGATATAACTCGGGTGGTTGTGGCTCTCCATCTTGAAGACCACGGCGAGCCCGTCGCCGATGTCGATGACGCCGGCGTTCTCGCCCGGTCCCTGGATCACCCAGGGCGCCCTGGTCGGCAGGCCGCGCAGATGCACCTTCGACGACTTGTACGAGCAATGCTCGTTCCACATCGCGGAGAAGATGCCGAGTTCGGTGAAGCTCGGCTCCCGCCCGATGAGGTCGAGGATGCGCTGATATTCGTCCGGCTTGAGGCCGTGTTCGGCGATCAGCGCGGGGGTGATGGGAGGTTCTTTCGCGGTCACGGCCGATATGTAACGTGGGCGGCGGCCAATTTCACGCTCCGTGAGCCGGCATCCACCCTATTATTCGAGACAAACAGATCATCCGGGCAGCTTGAAGGCGGCATGGGGCTCCCGGCGCAGGCGGGCGCGCCGCGGCTCAAGCTCGGCGCTCGAACACGGCGCCATAGTGATACGGAGAAACATCGACCCGTTTACGAAATTTGAGGCCGGACGGCTCGACGCTGGCGACTGTCTGCTCGGGCGTCATCCGCAACCGGGTTTCAGGCCCTCGCGGCTCTCCCAGCACGATCGTTTCCTCGCGCGGCCGGGCGTGCCAACTCACGATCGCGAACAGGCCGCCGGGCTTCAAAGCATCATGGACCGCCCGCGCGAGACGTGACTTGTCGGGAACGCCGTGGAAGGCATTGCCGAGAAACACATGATCGACCGGAGCGCCGACGACCTTCGCCACGTCGTAGGCGTCGGCCTCCACGAATGTGCAGCTCGGCGCGCCGCCGCGTGCGGCCAGCCGGACCTTCGCCGCCTCCAGCATCGCAACGTCGATGTCGACGACGACCACGCGGCGGGCCATCGTGGCGATCGGAAGCGTAAACCAGCCATCGCCCGAGCAGAGGTCAACGACGTCCATTCCGGCGGCCACACCGACATCCCGCAGCACTTTTGCGGGGTCCGGCCACAACGCTTCCCACCAGCCAGGATCGGGCATCCCCGTGCCTTCAAAAAACCCGGCCGGTCTCTCCGTCACGCGCTGTGCCCTCTCGAATCGGATTTTTTATTTATCGCGGCCGAGGAAGAACACGCCGGCGTAGATCTTGCGGCGTGCACTCTCCGGCAGCCGGGCGATGGACCGATAGAGCTTTTCGACCATCAGGCACGGCTTACCGGGCTCGTTGCCGCCCAGGGTGAGAAACGCGCCGCTGCGCACGTCCTCGAATTTCATCCCGTCGGTGGCCAGGCTCGCCTGGAACGCGCCCATCTCATCGGCTGTCAGAGGCTCAA
>JAFKKQ010000067.1 GCA_017304505.1 Hyphomicrobiales bacterium
ATGCTTGGCGGCTTGTTTGGCACCAATCGCGCCCGTGGTCAGCGGCTCAGCACCACGCAGGTGATCGCCCGGCAGGTGACGCGGACGGTGACCAATCGGGTCGCCGGCCAGATTGCCGCCGATCTCGGCAAGTCGATCGGCGGCTCGATGGGCGGTTCGGTCGGCCGCGCCATCGTGCGCGGTGCGCTCGGCGGCATCCTCCGGCGATAATCCTACGATGGCGCACCCTCACCAGTGGTGGTTCGGTGAGACGACGATGCAGCGCGTCGTCGAATCGGAAACGCCGCTGCTGCCGCCGTTTGAATTCTTTCCCGATTGCACGCAGGCGCACCTCGACGCCAATCGCGACTGGCTGCAGCCGCGCTTTCAGGATGCGGCGAGCGGCGCGCTGATTGTCGCCATTCAGAGCTTTCTCATTCGCCAGAACGGACTGACGATTCTGATCGACTCCTGTTCAGGCAATGACAAGGAGGCGCGCGTTCGCCCGGCGTTCCGCCGCGCGCAATGGCCCTGGCTGCGGGCGTTGAACGCCACGGGCGTCAAGCCCGAGGACATCGACATCGTCTTATGCTCGCATTTGCATGTCGATCACGTCGGCTGGAATACACGGCTCGACAACGGCCGCTGGGTTCCGACATTTCCCAACGCGCGCTATCTCATCGGACGGCGCGAGTTCGAATATTGGAAAGCGGCGGGGCCGGCGGCGCTCGCGCGCAGCGGCGACTACATCAGCGACAGCGTGCTGCCGGTGTTCGAAAGCGGCCAGGCCGATCTGATCGGTGACGAGCATGGGCTCGCGCACGATATTTCGGTCGAGCCGGCGCCGGGCCATACGCCTGGGCAGTTGATGGTGCGCGTCGGTTCGGGGCGCGAGCAGGCGATTCTCTGCGCGGACCTGATGCATCATCCGTTGCAGATCCGCTATCCGGAGTGGAGCACGGTCGCCTGTGCCGATCCCGCTGCGGCGCGGACGACCCGAATCAAGTTCTTCAACGATCATGCCGGCACTGGCCGCTTGATCTTTCCGGCCCATTTCCCGACGCCGACCGGTGGGACCATCGAGCGCGACGGCAAGGATTTCCACTTCAGCTTCTGCGGCGAACAGGGCAAGACGCTGTGGTCAGGCACTGGATTATAATTGTTCTAACCTGCTGATCCTCAAGGCGGTTTGACTTGCCCCGTGTCGGCGGTTGCCCCACTTGAAGCACAGCAGCATAGAAACGCCGGACTTCTAGACATGACCGATGATGGCGCATCGGCGGCAGCCGAGGAGCGCACCCCTTTGGGCCTGGCGCAGCGCGGTTTTTGCGGCCGGATCGAGGCCATCGCGGTGGACGTCGACTCCGCCGTGCCGGCGTCCGAGATCGAGCGCCGCCTGATCGAACTGGGTTTCGTCGAAGGGGCGCGCGTCGAGATTTTACATGAAGGGCCGATTGGCCGCGACCCGATCGCCGTCCGCGTCAACGACACCACGATTGCGCTGCGCCGCCGCGAGGCAATGGCCATTCTGGTGATCTGACCCATGACGACCGTGACCGAAATCGGCGCCGCATCCAGCGTCTGGCGCTTTGCCCTCGTTGGCACGCCCAACAGCGGCAAGACGGCATTGTTCAACGCGCTGACCGGCAGCCGGCAGAAGGTCGCAAATTATCCGGGCGTCACGGTCGAGCGTAAAAGCGGCGTGTTCCGCACCGCCTCCGGCCATCGTGTCAACCTGGTCGACCTGCCGGGCACGTATTCGCTGCGCGGACGCAGTCCCGACGAGGAGATCACCCGCGACGCGGTGCTGGGCCGGATCGCCAACGAGACCGCGCCCGATCTGCTGCTGTGCGTGGCGGACGCCACCAATCTGCGCGTGGCGCTGCGGCTGGTGATCGAACTGAAGCGCGTCGGCCGGCCGATGCTGCTGGTGCTCAACATGATCGATATCGCGCGCCGGCGCGGCATCGATATCGATCTCGACAAGCTGTCGGCGGAGCTTGGCGTGCCGGTGGTGACCTCCACCGCGGTGCGCCGTGGCGGCACCGACGAATTGCTGCGCCGTCTCGATGACATGGCCGCGGGCGCGGTGGGCCAGAGCCACGAGAGCACCTGGAAAACGCCGACCACCGCGGAGTTGCGCGCCGCGCAGCGCGAGGCCGATCGGGTCATCAAGGTGGCGGTCGGCGAGCCGAAGCGGCCCGATACCATCACCGGACGGGTGGACGGCGTGCTGCTGCATCCGGTCGCCGGCCTCCTGATCCTGCTGTGCCTGCTGTTCGTGATGTTCCAGGCGGTGTTTGCCTGGGCCGAGCCCGTGATGGATCTCATCGAGGCGGGCTTCGATGCGCTCGGCGCGTTCGCTCATGATGCGTTGCCGGAAGGTCTGCTGCAGAGCTTCATCCAGAACGGCGTGATCTCCGGCGTCGGCAGCGTGATCGTGTTCCTGCCGCAAATCCTGATCCTGTTCCTGTTCATCCTGCTGCTGGAAGACCTCGGCTACATGGCACGGGCGGCGTTCCTGATGGATCGCATCATGGGGGGCGCGGGGCTGCACGGCCGCGCCTTCATCCCGCTGCTGTCGAGCTTTGCCTGCGCCATCCCCGGCATCATGGCGACGCGCGTGATCGACGACCGCCGCGACCGGCTCACCACGATCCTGGTCGCGCCGCTGATGACGTGCTCGGCGCGCATTCCCGTTTACACGCTCATCATCTCGGCGTTCATTCCGAACACGCAGGTCTGGGGCTTCGTCGGCCTGCAGGGTCTCGTCATGTTCGGGCTCTACGCCATCGGCATCCTGAGCGCGCTCGGCGTGTCGTTCGTCGCCAATCATCTCTTCGTTCGCGACGGCGGCACGCCGCCGTTCATGCTGGAACTGCCCGACTACAAGCTGCCGCGATTGCGCAGCGTGGCGATGGGCCTCTACACCCGCGCGACGATGTTTCTCTATCGCGCCGGAACCACGATCTTCTCGATGATGATGCTGATCTGGTTCCTGGCGTCGTTCCCGCGGCCGCCGCTTGGCGCGACGCAACCGGCCATCGACTACAGTCTCGCTGCCATCATCGGCAAGTGGCTCGAGCCGGTGCTGTCGCCGGTCGGCTTCAACTGGCAGATCAACGTCGCGCTTATTCCGGGCATGGCGGCGCGCGAGGTCGCGGTGGCCTCGCTCGGCACGGTCTATGCGATCGAGGGCGGCAAGGACGCCGCCGAGCAGATCGGTCAGGCGCTGGCCAGCAAATGGAGCCTCGCCACCGCGCTGGCGCTGCTCGCGTGGTATATCTTCGCGCCGCAGTGCGCGGCGACGCTCGCCGTCATCAAGCGCGAAACCGGCGGCTGGCGCTGGATGTTCGTCACGTTTTTCTACATGCTGACCCTGGCTTATATTGCCGCGTTCATAACCTACCACACGGCCGTGGCGCTCGGCTGGGGCTGATCGTTATTGTTCCCCGCGCGCGCCTCGCTCACGCGCGGATGCGCGGGCCAAGAGCAGAGAGCGCCGATGACAGACGCATTCATCTACGATCACGTTCGCACGCCGCGCGGGCGCGGCAAGGCCGACGGCGCGCTGCACGAGGTGACGGCTCTCAATCTTGCAAGCCAGGCGCTCGCCGCGATCCGCGAACGCAACCGTCTCGATTCGAGGCCGGTCGATGACGTGGTGCTGGGCTGCGTCGATCCGGTCGGCGAAGCCGGCGGCGACATCGCCCGCGTTGCCGCGATCATGGCAGGCTTCGGCGACAACGTGCCGGGCGTGCAGATCAACCGCTTCTGCGCTTCGGGCCTGGACGCGGTGAACTTCGCGGCTGCTGAAGTCATGTCCGGCCAGCACGACATGACCATCGGCGGCGGCGTGGAATCCATGAGCCGCGTCGGCATCGGCGCCTCCGGCGGCGCGTGGCCGATGGACCCGTCGATCGCGCTGAAATCCTATTTCGTGCCGCAGGGCATTTCCGCCGATCTGATCGCCACCAAATACGGCTTCCCGCGCGCCGACGCCGACGCCTACGCGGTCGAGAGCCAGAAGCGCGCGGCGGCGGCCTGGGACGAGGGGCGTTTCAAGACTTCGGTGCTGACGGTCAAGGACGTCAACGGCCTCGCCCTGCTCGCGAAAGACGAGCACATGCGGCCGGGAACGACGATGCAGACGCTCGCGCAGTTGAAGCCATCGTTCGCGCAAGTGGGCGAGCAGGGCGGCTTCGACGCGGTGGCGATCCAGCGCTACCCGGAATTCGAGACGCTTAACCATGTACACACGCCGGGCAATTCGTCCGGCATTGTCGATGGCGCTGCGGCCGTGCTGATCGGCAACGCAGAAGCGGGGAAGGCCGCGGGTCTCAAGCCGCGCGCCAAGATCCGCCAGTTCGCTAACATCGGCTCCGAGCCTTCGATCATGCTGACCGGGCCGGTGCCCGTGACCGAGAAGGTGCTGAAGAAGGCCGGCATGACCACCGGCGACATCGACCTGTTCGAATTGAACGAGGCGTTCGCCTCGGTGGTGCTGCGCTACATGCAGGCGTTCGACATTCCGCATGACAAGATCAACGTCAACGGCGGCGCCATTGCGATGGGGCATCCGCTCGGCGCCACCGGCGCCATGATCCTCGGCACGGTGCTGGACGAGTTGGAGCGGCGCGATCTGAACACCGCGCTGGTGACGCTGTGCATCGGCGCCGGCATGGGCACCGCAACCATCATCGAGCGGGTGTGAACATGGGTGCGAACTTGGCCGCAGCGAATTTCAAGCTCGACATCGACGCCGACGGCATCGCGCTCGTCACCTGGGACAGGACGGGACGCTCGATGAACGTCATCGACGCCTCGACCATCGAAGAACTGTCGACGCTGGTCGAAACGATCGCAGGCGATGCCGCGATCAAGGGCGCGGTCGTCACCTCCGGCAAGGAGACGTTCTCCGCCGGCGCGGACCTGACCATGCTGCAGGCGCTGATGCGCGCCTACGACGACAAGATGCAGCGCGAAGGCGAGACCGTGGCTGTGACATTCCTGTTCGAGGAAAGTCGCAAGCTGTCGCAGCTCTATCGGCGGATCGAGACCTGCGGCAAGCCGTTCGTCGCCGCGATCAACGGCACGGCACTTGGCGGCGGCCTTGAGCTTTGCCTGGCCTGTCATCACCGCGTCGCCGCCGACAACGGCAAGACCCGGCTCGGCCTGCCCGAGGTCAAGGTCGGTCTGTTTCCCGGCGCGGGCGGCACGCAGCGCGTCGCGCGCATGATGCCGCCGGCCGATGCGCTGCAGTTCCTGCTCAAGGGTGATCCGGTCGGGCTCGACCGCGCCAAGGCGTTGAAGCTCGTCGACGCGGTGGTGCCGGCGGCCGATCTCATCAGGACGGCGAAGGATTGGGCCAAGGCCAACCCCGCCGCCAAGGCGCCGTGGGATACGGACGGCTTCCGGCTGCCCGGCGGACCCGTCTATTCCAAGGCCGGCATGATGACGTTCCCGGCAGCGAACGCGCTCTACCGCCGCGAGACCTACGACAATTATCCGGCGGCGCGCGCCATCATGCAGGTGGTGTATGAGGGCCTGCAGCTTCCGATGGACCGCGCGCTGGCGGTGGAGCAGCGGTATTTCGCCAGTGTGCTGCGCTCGCCGCAGGCCGCGGCGATGACGCGCTCGCTGTTCGTGTCGATGCAGGCTTTGAACAAGGGCGCGCGGCGGCCGGCGAATGTGCTGCCGTCGAAGCTCAAGAGGATCGGCGTCATCGGTGCGGGCTTCATGGGCGCGGGCATCGCCTCGGTCAGTTCGCAAGCGGGGCTTGAGGTGGTGCTGATCGACCGCGATCGGGCCAGTGCCGACAAGGGCAAGGCCACCGTCGAGAAAAGTCTCACCGCACAGGTCGAACGTGGCCGCATGGTGGCGGAGCGGCGCGACGCCGCGCTGGCGCGTATCGAGGCCACCGCCGACTACGCCGCGCTGAAGGGCGTCGACCTGATCGTCGAGGCGGTGTTCGAGGATCGCAAGGTGAAGGCGGAGGCGACCGCGAAGGCGCAGGCGGTGATGCCCGACATCGTGTTCGGCTCCAACACCTCGACCTTGCCGATCACATCATTGGCGGATACCGCGAAGGATGCCACGCGCTTCATCGGCATTCACTTCTTTTCTCCGGTTGAGCGCATGATGCTGGTCGAGATCATCCTCGGCAAGAAGACCGGCGATGTCGCGCTCTCAACCGCGTTGGATTTCGTTCGCGCCATCGGCAAGACGCCGATTGTCGTCAACGACACCCGCGGCTTCTACGCCAACCGCTGCGTCCTGAATTACATCCAGGAAGGCCACCTCATGCTGCTGGAGGGCATTCCTTCCGCCATGATCGAGAATGTCGCGCGCATGGCGGGCATGCCGGTCGGGCCGCTGTCGCTCTGTGACGAGGTCGCCATCGATCTCTGCCTGAAGATCGCCAAGGCGACCGAAGCCGATCTCGGCCCGCAGGCGGTGGACCAGGGGCAGAAGAAATTGCTCGAAGACATGGTGGAGGCGCGCGGCCGTCTGGGCCGCAAGAACGGCAAGGGCTTCTATGATTATCCGCAAGGCGCGCCGAAGCGCCTGTGGCCGGGGCTTGCCGCGTTGCAGCCGAAGACACTTAGCCGCGAGCAAATCGAGGCCATCGATGTGCAGGAGATGAAGGCCCGTTTCCTGGTGGTGCAGGCGCTGGAGGCCGCGCGCACCTTCGAGGAGGGCGTCATCACCGACGTGCGCGAGGCTGACGTCGGCTCGATCCTGGGCTTCGGTTTTGCGCCTTATTCCGGAGGCACGCTGTCCTATATCGACATGATGGGAAGCAAACGGTTCGTCGAACTGTGCCTCCGCCTGGAAAAGTACGGGCCGCGCTTTGCGCCGTCGAAGCTGCTGCTCGACATGGCGGCGAAGAACGAAAGCTTCTACGGTCGCTTCGCGCCTGGAAAGACAGCAGCGTGACGCCGCGCCGCCGTGCAACGACGATCAAGAGGAAGGAAAGCGCCATGTCGTTTTCGCGTCGGAATCTGTCGTGGTGTCTTGCAGCAGTGGTGATCGCTCCGCTGCTCGCCGGATTGCCGAGCCCCGCGCTCGCGCAGGATTACGCCGCTGTCGTGGCCGCGCCTGACCGCAGCGATGCCGACCGGCAGACCGACCGGCGCCGCGATCCGGTGGAGCTCCTGGCGTTCACCGGCGTGCGCGCAGGCATGACCGTGCTCGATATGGGCGCGGGTGGCGGCTACAGCACGGAGCTTCTGGCGCGTGTCGTCGGCCCCAGCGGCAAGGTCTATGCACAAAACGCCGCCGATACCAATGCCCGTGCCAAGGAGCGCTTCGAAGCCCGCATCAAGACTCCGGCGATGAAGAACGTGGTGCCGCTGGTGCGTCCGTTCGACGATCCCGTTCCGGCCGATGTGCACGACCTCGACCTGATCACGTTCTTCTTTTTCTATCACGACACCACCTACATGCCGGTGGATCGCGCCGCGATGAACAAGAAGCTGTTTGCCGCGCTCAAGAAGGGCGGTGTGCTGGTGATCGCCGATCACTCCGCCAAGGCGGGTGCAGGCACGTCCGTCGGCAAGACGCTGCACCGGATCGACGAAGGCGCGCTCAAGAGCGAGGTCGAAGCGGCGGGCTTCAGGCTTGTCGCCGAGGGCGGCTTCCTCCGTCACCCCGAAGACACGCGCGAGGAACGGATTTTCGCATCAAAGACGCCGGTGGACGAGTTCGTGCTGAAGTTCCAGAAGCCGGATTGACGGCGTTTCGGTCGCCGGCGGTCTCGCCGTCGGCTCCCGTCCTGAGAAGCGACCTGAAGAACCGCGTCGCGAAAAAACTTATCCCCGGTCGCCAAACCGCATTTATCCTGTCCGCAGCCTTGCTCATCGAGGGCGTCGTCGATCGCGGCGTTGGATGACGGAGCGGGGCGCGGTGTCCGACAACGACATCGCGGTGGAGCGCCTGGAGGCGCCGGGCC
>JAFKKQ010000543.1 GCA_017304505.1 Hyphomicrobiales bacterium
TTCCGGCGTGTGCGAATGAATCCACTTCAGCGTCGCGACGATGGCATTCGTCATCGCCTGCGTCTCCTTGGGGTGCGACGCGATCCAGCCGCTCTTGGTGTAAAGCGCGCCGCCCGGATACTCGCCGCCGAACACTGCCATCGTGTCGTGCTGCGTGCGGGTGTCGCTCAGGATCGTCAAATCCTTGTGCTTGCCCTGCAACAGCGTAATGGCGGGGTCGAGCATCACCGCGGCGTCGATCGAGCCTTGCTCCATCGCGGCCACGGCGGTCGCTGCGAGTCCCACGCCGATCACGGCGACCGAGTTCGGGTCGACGCCATTCTTGTGCAGCAGATACTTGAGGAAGAAATCGGTCGATGAGCCGGGCGCGCTGACGCCCACCTTCATGTTGGCGAGATCCTTCACCGACTTGATCTTGCCGGTCTGCTTCGGCGCAACCACGAGTGCCAGGCCGGGGTAGCGGTCGTAGACCACGAAGGCCTCCAGCGCCTGCTTCTTGGCGGCGAGGTTGACGCAGTGGTCGAAGTAGCCGGAAACCACGTCGGCGCTGCCGCCGATCACCGCCGTGAGCGATTGCGATCCGCCCTTGAAGTCGACCAGCTCGACCTCGACGCCGGCCTTCTTGAACTCGCCGAGCTGATGCGCCAGCACGGTCGGCAGGTAGCAGAGGCAGCCGGCGCCGCCGACCGCAATCGTGACCTTTTGCGCCAGCGCGGCGCCGGACATCAGCGCCAGCGCACCGACGGCCGCTACAATGTTTCGGATCGACTTGCCCAGCATCACACTCTCCCAGGATGAATTTTGACGAGACAATAAGGCAGCCGGCGCAGCCTGCCTAGGGTCCGACCAACGGCGCCAATCCCGCCGATGGCCGCCCGTTCGCGCGGCTATGCGCTCTAAGTCCGCGTCTCGGCCGTAACCGGCCGCCAGACCAGCAGCCGGTTCTCGATCAGCGTCACGACACCGTCGATGGCGATCACGAACGCCGCCAGCACGAACATGCCGGCAAACACGCCGGCGACGTCGAACACGCCCTCGGCCTGCTGGATGAGATAGCCCAGCCCCGCGGCCGAGCCGAGATATTCGCCCACCACCGCGCCCACCACGGCAAAGCCCACCGAGGTGTGCAGCGACGAGAACATCCACGACAGCGCCGACGGCCAATAGACATGGCGCATGAGCTGCCGGTCGTTCATGCCGAGCATCCGCGCATTGGCAAGCACGGTCGGGCTCACCTCTTTGACGCCTTGATAGACGTTGAAGAACACGATGAAGAACACCAGCGTGACGCCGAGCGC
>JAFKKQ010000544.1 GCA_017304505.1 Hyphomicrobiales bacterium
GACCGGCGGCTCGGGCGGCGCAGCGTCGACCCACAAGCTGAAGATCAATCTGACCACCGAAAACCAGCAGATGATCATCGACGTCATCACCGCGCGGTCGGAGGTTCAGCAGTACGGCATCAACGCCACCTACACGCTGGTCGAGGCCGCGACCGGCAAGCCCGTGGTGACCGGGCGGACCTTCGCGCGCGTCTCCTACGACAATCCCGGCCAGTCGCAGCGCTTTGCCAATGCGCGCGGCCAGCGCGACGCCGAGAACCGCGCCGCCAAGGTCATCGCGGACAACATCCGGGCGCGGCTGGCGTCGTATTTCAGCACCGGGACGTAAGGCCGGACTCGCGCGAGGCTCACGCGCGCCGCAGCATCCCACCGGGCTTGACCCGGCGGCGGCGCTTGCCACAGTTATCCGATGGTCACCGTCAAAAATGCCGACGCCGACGCTTTCGTCGCGCGCCCGAACCCGGAGCGCCCGATCGTCCTGGTGTTCGGCCCCGACGCCGGCCTGGTGCACGAGCGCGCGGAAAAGCTGATCAGGATTTCGGTGGACGATCCGAACGATCCATTCGCGCTCGTCCGCCTCGAGGGCGATCTGCTGGCATCGGAGCCTTCGCGCCTGGTCGAGGAGGCGCACACCGTGCCGCTGTTCGGCGGCCGGCGCGCGGTGTGGGTCAAAGCGGGCACGCGAAATTTCGCGGCGGCGGTCGACGCCGTGGTGAAAAGCCCGCCGGCCGACTGCCGCATCGTCATCGAGGCCGGCGACCTGCGCCGCAATGCGCCGCTCCGCGTCGTCTGTGAAAAAGCAAGATGCGCTGCGGCCATCGGCTGCTACGTCGACGGTGAGCGCGACCTGGCACGGCTGGTCGACGATGAGATGCGGGAGGCGAAGCTTGCCATCGCGCCCGACGCGCGCGCCGCGTTGGTTTCCCTGATCGGCGGCGACCGGCAGGCCTCACGCAGCGAAATCCGCAAGCTCGCGCTCTACGCCCAAGGCAAGGATCGCGTGACGCTGGACGATGTGCTCGCGGTCGTCGCCGACGCGTCCGCGCTGGCGCTCGACGCGGTGGTGGACGCCGCGTTCGCCGGCCACACCGCCGAAGCGGAAACGCAGTTCTCCAAGGCGCTTGCCGCCGGCACGTCGGCCGGCACGATCCTTTCCGGCGCGTTGCGCCACGTCACGCAATTGCACAAGGCGCGGCTTGCGGTCGAAGAAGGAAAGAGCACGGAAGCCGCGCTTTACGGCTTCATTCCGCCGGTGCACTTCCGCCGCAAGTCGTCGGTCGAAGCCGCGCTCGCGAAT
>JAFKKQ010000068.1 GCA_017304505.1 Hyphomicrobiales bacterium
CTTGTCCATCTGGTGGAACAAGCCGGCGTTAGGCCACAATCGTTGCAGGATCGCTAGCGCGCCATTTCCCTTTTGGCCAACTCGACGGCACGCCCGCTTTGTTCGAAAACAATGGCTATGTCGACACTTGCAACCCACGTTGCGGTTGTAGACGACGACGTATCGGTGTGTAAGGCACTGACGCGGCTGTTATCGGCTTCTTCCTTTGACGTTACAACCTTCAGCTCGGCTCGCGAATTCCTTAAATCTCTCAAGAGCCGCAAACCCGATTGTTTGGTCGCCGATCTCCATATGCCGGACCTCACCGGGTTCGACTTGCAGCGCCATCTGAACCGGGCTGGGATTGCGATCCCGATCATCATCATCACCGCATTTAATGAACCCGGCCTTCGTGAGCGGTGTCAGTCTGCGGGCGCCATCGCGTTTCTGCTCAAGCCGTTCGATGGAACGGAGTTGCTGGATATCGTTCATACGGCCACCAAGAAGATCGAAAACCGGGTATAGCGTTGTTGACGCGGTGGTGTGCCGTGCGCCCCCAGATGCGCCCCGCATTCTCCAATGATTGCTCCTCGCCATTGTCGAGGCGCATGTCCGTGCAGGCGGCCGACTCGAACGATTGGCTCACGGGCTGCAATGGTCACTGTTCCCTCTGTGACCGTGGACTCGGCCTGATCATTCCAGAGGGTCGCTACGTGCGTTTTCGGGGCCCAGGCTATTGGGCTCAGGTCCAATCGACCCCCATCGCAGCCAGTCCTATCGTTGGCCACGAAGTGGAATCGGACGGGAGGATTCTTCACTCGGCAATGGCGTAGAGGAAAGGGCGAATAACATGCAGCTTCTTTCGAGAGCGCTCGCACTCATCGTGTGGCTCGCCGCTTCAGGCGGGGCCTTCGCGCAAAGCCAGCCAACTCAGGCGCCGCCGCTCAAGTCGGAAGAACTCGACCAGCTCGTCGCGCCAATTGCGCTTTATCCGGACGCGCTCCTGGCCAATGTGTTGATGGCCTCGACCTACCCGCTCGAGGTCGTCGAGGCCAGCCGATGGGCCGACGAAAACAAGAACCTCAAAGGCGACGCGCTCAAAGCGGCGGTCGACAAGAAAAATTGGGACGACAGCGTGAAACAGCTCGCAGCGACGCCGACCGTGCTCAGCATGATGAGCACCAAGCTCTCCTGGACGCAGAAGCTCGGCGACACCGTGTTGGCTCAGCAGCCCGACATCATGGACGCAGTCCAGCGGCTCCGCGCCAGGGCGCAGGCCAACAACAAGCTGCAAAGCACCAAGGAGCAGAAGGTCACGACCCGGACCGAGTCGAACAGGCAGGTCATTGTCATCGAGCCGACACAGCCCGAGACGGTCTATGTTCCCTACTACGATCCGGCGGTGGTCTATGGCGCTTGGCCCTATCCGGCATACCCGCCGTATTACTTTCCTCCAGCTCCAGGTTGGATCGCCGGCGGCGTGATCGCCACGGGCGTTGCATTCGGTGCGGGCATTGCCGTCGGAGTGTGGGGCGCCAACCGCGGCTGGTGGGGCGGCGGCTTCAACTGGGGCAACAACAACATCAACGTGAATCGAAACATCAACGCCAACAACTGGGTGCACAACCCCGATCATCGCCACGGCGTACGCTACAACAATCAGAACGTCGCCAATCGCTTCAATCGCGGCAATGATATTCGCAACAATGCGCAAAACCGCATGGATTTCCGCGGGCGCGACGGCAAACAGGTCCTTAACCCGAGCAATCGGCCTGGCGCGGGCGGCGCAGGCCGGCGTCGCGATGCCGGCAATCGCGCTGCCGATCGCAAAGGCGATCGTGCTCGTTCGTCGTCGGGCAATCGCCCCGGTGCACGGGGTGGCGGCGAGCGGCGGCAGCAGGCTAGCAACCGTGGCGGTCGCAGTCGCCCCGGTAATGCTGCCCGTGGCGGTGGCGGCCGCGGCTCAGCGTTCTCGGGCGTCGGCGGTGGCGGCCGCACTGCGATGGCACAGAGCATGCGCGGTCGAGCCAGCATGGGCGGCGGCTTCCACGGCGGTGGGGGCTTCCGCGGCGCGGGTGGTGGCTTCCGTGGTGGCGGCGGTGGCTTCCGCGGCGGCGGCGGCGGCCGGCGGTCGGACATCCGCCTGAAGCACGACATTGTGCTGCTCGGCACGCTCGACAACGGTCTGGGCTTCTATCGCTTTGCCTACATCGGTAGCGACAAAGCCTACGTCGGCGTCATGGCGCAGGAGGTGCAGTCGGTTCAGCCGGATGCCGTCACGCGCGGCTCGGATGGCTATCTGCGCGTGCGCTACGACAGGATCGGCCTGACATTCCAGACCTACAGCCAGTGGATCCGATCCGGCGCGCACATCCCATCAACCGCTCATGCATTCTGAGGAACGGAGGCTTCCATGACCACGATCTGCAAATGGACCGGCGCGCTCCGTCTCAGTGCGGCGGCGGCGATCGTGATGACAGGCTTGCTGGCGGTGCCTGAAGCGCGCGCTCAGCAGACTTTCAAGAGTGCGGAATCGGCGGCCGACGCGCTCGTGACGGCTGCCCGTGCCGGCAATCGCCAGCAGGTGATCGCCGTGCTCGGGCCGGGTTCCGCAGAACTCGCCTCGTCGGGCGATCCGGTGCAGGACGAGGAGACGCGCAAGGAGTTCGTCGCCGCCTATAATGCCAAGCACAGCATCAAGCACGAGGATGGCAAGCCGGCAACGCTGGTCATTGGGCAAGACGACTTTCCCTTCCCGATCCCTCTCGTCGAAAAGAACGGCTCATGGTCGTTCGACACCAAGGCTGGCCGCGAAGAGATTCTTGCCCGCCGGATCGGCCGGAACGAGCTTGCAGCAATCCAGATCGCTCTCGCGTTCTACGATGCCGAGAACGAGTATGCGGACATGATGCCCAAGATGGATGGCATGTCGGTGTACGCGCAACGCATCGTCAGCCAGCCGGGCAAGAAGGACGGCCTCTATTGGCCGGCCGCCCAGGGTGGGGTGGAAAGCCCGATCGGAGAAGCTGTCGCCGATGCCAGCCAACGCGGCTATAGGGTTGGCAAGGGCGAGCCGTATTACGGCTACCGTTTCAAGATACTGACGCGGCAGGGTCCGGCTGCGCCTGGTGGCGAGCACGATTACGTCATCGACGGGAAGATGGTCGGTGGCTTCGGCCTTGTCGCGTGGCCCGCCGAATATGGCAACTCCGGCATCGCCACCTTCATGATCAACCATCGCGGTGACGTATACGAGAAAGACATGGGCTCCGATACGCAGGAGATCGCGTCACGCATGATCCGGTTCAATCCGGATCACACCTGGAAGAAGGTGGTCGACACGCAAGAGGTGAGATGAGTCATTGCCGCCGCTTGCGAAAGTATAGAACTGGCAAATGGTGGTGCCTTGTTCGTTCTCGACAACGGAAGGCGTCCCTAAATGTCCTTGCACCCGGGCGCGGCAGGGTGAACGCTTTCCAAAGACGCAAACCGCCCGTGCCTCGCGTTTTCTATATGCCTGCTATGAAAAATCGAGCCAGGAAGTCTCTTTGTGTAAGTATCTGGTTTCACTGGCGCGCCCGGCACGATTCGAACGTGCGACCTCTGCCTTCGGAGGGCAGCGCTCTATCCAGCTGAGCTACGGGCGCCTTGCGCCTCAATAGCCGAAGTGGCGCCGAGCGGCAACGGCACCGCAACTGTTGACGACAGGATGGTGCTGAGTCGTTAACATAGCGCCAGATTTGGAACTCGACCGGAGCGCGTCATGTCCCCCGCCCCCTCACACGAAAATCCGCTGCTGAAGCCCGCGGCGGTGCTCAAGGATGCCGATTTCGACTGGCAGGACCCGCTCGGCCTGGACGGCGAACTGACCGAGGAAGAGCGCATGGTGCGCGACAGCGCCCGTGCCTTTTCTGAGGATAAGCTGATGCCGCGGGTCCAACTCGCCTGGCGTGAGGAGCGCCCTGACAAGGCGCTCCTGCCCGAAATGGGCGCGCTCGGCCTGCTCGGTCCCACGGTGCCGGAGGAATACGGCGGCGCAGGGCTGGGCTATGTCGCGTATGGGCTGATCGCACGCGAACTGGAGCGGGTCGATTCCGGTTACCGCTCGACGCTCTCGGTGCAATCGTCGCTGGTGATGCACCCGATCTACGCCTACGGCTCCGAGGCGCAGAAGAAGAAATACCTGCCCAAGCTTGCCAAGGGAGAGTTGATCGGCTGCTTCGGGCTCACCGAGCCGGATTTCGGCTCCGACCCCGGCTCGATGGTCACCCGCGCCGAGAAGGTCGCCGGAGGCTTCAGGCTGAACGGCGCCAAGATGTGGATTTCCAACGCGCCGATCGCCGACATCGCCGTCGCCGGGGCCAAGCTCGACGGCAAGATCCGTGGTTTCATCGTCGAGCGCGGCACCAAGGGCTTCTCGACGCCGAAGATCGAGGGCAAGCTCAGCTTGCGCACGTCGGTCACCGGCGAAATCGTGCTCGAAGACGCCGTGGTTCCGGAGGAGAATCTGCTGCCCGGTGCGTCGGGCCTCGCCGGACCGTTCGGCTGCCTCAACATGGCGCGCTACGGTATCGCCTGGGGCGTCATGGGTGCCGCCGAATTCTGCTGGCACCGCGCGCGGCAATACACGCTCGACCGCAAGCAGTTCAACCGCCCGCTTGCCGCCAATCAGCTCATTCAGAAGAAGCTTGCGGACATGCAGACCGAGATCGCGCTGGGCTTGCAAGGCGTGCTTCGCCTTGGCCGGATGCTGGAGCAGGGCAAGGCGGCGCCACCGTCGATCTCGCTGATGAAGCGCAACAACGCCGGCAAGGCGCTCGATATCGCGCGGCTTGCGCGTGACATGCACGGTGGCAATGGCATCTCCGATGAATTCCACGTCATGCGCGTGCTGTGCAACCTTGAGACGGTCAATACTTACGAGGGCACACACGATATCCACGCGCTCATCCTCGGCCGCGCCCAGACCGGCATCCAGGCGTTTTTCTGAAAGCGCAACGGAGAGTCCCTTGTCACAGAGGGTGGACTTGACCCGCCCCGTGATCCCCGCTTCGTTCGTCGCATAACGATGGCCGAATCACGCCTGTAAGCCAGAGATCACATGACCACCCTTGTTTCTCCTCTTGCCCCGAAATTCATTCCCACCATGCCTGCCATCCCAGGCGTGCGGCTCGCCACCGCTGCCGCCGGCATCAAATACAAGGGCCGCACCGACGTGCTGCTGGCGCTGTTCGATCCAGGCGCGACGGCGGCGGGCGTTTTTACCCGCTCGAAATGTCCGTCAGCTCCGGTCGAGTGGTGCCGCACCCATCTGAAGGGCGCCAAGCCGCGCGCGCTCGTGGTCAACTCCGGCAACGCCAACGCCTTCACCGGCAAGAATGGTCGGCAGGCATGTCAATTTACCGCCGAGATCGCCGCACGCGCCGCCGGATGCCGTCCGGTCGACGTGTTCCTCGCTTCGACAGGCGTGATCGGCGAGCCGCTGAAGGCTCAAGCCTTCGATGGCGTCATGGACGGCATGGTGGCTGCAGCGAAACCCGGCCTGTGGCTCGAGGCCGCCAAGGCGATCATGACGACCGACACCTTCCCCAAGGTCGCGACCGCAACCGCCAAGCTCGGCAAGGCCACGGTCACCATCAACGGCATCGCCAAGGGGGCCGGCATGATCGCGCCCGACATGGCGACGATGCTCTCTTATATTTTCACCGACGCGCCGATCGGCGCGCGCGCGCTGCAGACATTGTTGAGCGAAGGCGTCACCGACACGTTCAACGCCGTGACCATCGATGGCGACACCTCGACCTCGGATACGCTGATGGCGTTTGCGACCGGCGCCGCCGCAGATCTCGGCGCACCGCGCATCGCCAAGGCCAGCGACCCGCGGCTCAAGGCGTTCCGCGCCGCCTTCAATACCGTCCTCGCCAATCTTGCCGAACAAGTGGCGCGTGACGGCGAGGGGGCCCGCAAACTCGTCGAAATCACGGTCGAGGGCGCGACATCGAAACAATCGGCGCGGCGGATCGCGATGTCGATTGCCAACTCGCCGCTGGTGAAGACCGCCATCGCCGGCGAGGACGCCAACTGGGGCCGTGTGGTCATGGCGGTGGGCAAGGCGGGCGAGCCGGCCGACCGCGACAAGCTTTCGATCTGGTTCAACGGCATTCGGGTGGCCCACAAGGGTACGCGCGACCCCGCCTACAAGGAGACGGTGGTGTCGAAGGCGATGAAAAGCCCGACCATCTCGCTCAAGGTCGCACTCGGCCTCGGACGCGGCGCGGACCGCGTACTGACCTGCGATCTCACCAAGGACTATGTCGCGATCAACGGCGATTATCGTTCGTGATTTGATGATAAATATTGAACGGTCATTAACCAGGCCCGCAGTGTTGGTGGTTTCTGCGATTGCATTGAACTGCTCTTAACCCCGCAAATCTTACCGTCGAGGTTGGGCTTGTGAGCTTCAAACTTGTTCTTGTTGTCGCCTGCGCTCTTGTCGATACCGATGGTCGGGTGCTGCTCACCGAGCGGCCCGCCGGCAAGACGATGGCGGGGCTGTGGGAGTTTCCCGGCGGCAAGATCGAGGCTGGCGAGCGGCCCGAAGACACGCTGATTCGGGAGCTGAAGGAAGAACTCGGGATTGTGGTCAGGGAGCCCTGCCTGGCACCGCTGACCTTCGCGAGCCACGCCTACGCCGATTTTCACCTTCTGATGCCGCTTTATGTTTGCCGGCGCTGGGAGGGGATCGCCGCGCCGCAGGAGGGGCAACGCCTCGCCTGGGTGCGGCCGAATAAGCTTCGGGACTATAAGATGCCGCCGGCCGACGAACCACTGGTGTCGCATCTGATGACGTTGCTGTGAAGGAGAGGGAAAAGCATGCCGCCGTTCCACATCCTCCGCGTCGAAGCCGC
Source organism: Hyphomicrobiales bacterium (assembly GCA_017304505.1). Classification (GTDB taxonomy): domain Bacteria; phylum Pseudomonadota; class Alphaproteobacteria; order Rhizobiales; family Xanthobacteraceae; genus Z2-YC6860. Next base: position 6,888 of record JAFKKQ010000068.1, read on the forward strand.
GCAGGCGCTCGCACGTTTCGTTGCCGACGAACGCGGCGCAACAGCCATCGAATATGCGATGATCGCCAGCGGCGTGAGCGTGGCCATCGCCGGAGTCGTCTGGCACACGGGCGAGTCGCTGAAGACCCTGTTTTACGAGAAGCTCAAGATTACGCCCTGACGGTGTCCCGCCTGCCGTCACCGTCCCGCTTTTTCTCCGGTTGAGATCTCTTGCGTCCGCAGCGCATCGGCAAGGCGCATCCGCGCAGAGCCCGGCGCGAGGGGTTTCTGCTGGCTTTCGTGCGGCGCCCAACCCGATAGCCAGATCAAATCGAACGTTGCGCGAATACGCCCATCGGGATCGGCAAATCGTTCGGCATAGATTTCAAGGACACGCCGCAACGTGGCGCGGCGCAGCGGCGCACGGCGGCGTTCGGTGAGGAAATTGCCGGTACCCATGCGACGCAAGTCGTGCATCAGCGCGAGCGGCGAGGCGTAGCGGACTGTCAAGCGGTCGATGTCGGTCACTGGCAGGGCGAAACCCGCGCGCTGGAGCAGGGCGCCGATGTCGCGCAGATCGACAAATGGCGCGACCCGTGGCGAGACGCCGCCCTCCATCTCCGCCTCGGCTTCGGCGAATGCGGTGCGCAACTCGGTCAGGCTTTCGCCGCCGATCATGACAGCAAGAAACAGCCCATCCGGCTTAAGCGCGCGCCGGATTTGGAGCAGCGTTCCCGGCAAGTCGTTGACGAATTGCAGCGACAGGGCCGATGTCAGGAGGTCGATCGATTCGTCGCGGAACGGCAGCGCCTCCTCGTCGGCGACAATGGCCGGAAGCCCGGTGGCGACATCGGGCAAGGTGCGGCCTACGGCAGCGATGGCGCCGACGCGATCCGCGATCGCACGGCGCACGGCGTTGGTTGGCGTTCCGAGATCGACGGCAAGATCGAAGCTGCGCAACACGGCGGACAGGCGGCTTGCCATGTCGCTTGCGGCGTGATCGAGCAGGAAGGTGGCCGGACCG
>JAFKKQ010000510.1 GCA_017304505.1 Hyphomicrobiales bacterium
GTGAACAGGTAGTTCAGCATCCAGTACAGCGCGCGCGGCACCTGCCGGATCATCGGCTCGGCCATGTTGGCGCGGATCATCTGCTCCTGGCGCAGGAAATCGTAGCGGGTGGAAACCTGCCAGTTCGGCCCGGCGGCTTCGACGGTCCAGTGCGCAAGATCGTCGGAATCGATCTGCAGGTCGCCGATTGTCGTTTGCAGCGGCCAGTTCTTCAGGAAGCGCCGGAACGAGCGGCTGAACAGATTGTGGTAGCCCTCCGCGCCCTGCGGATCGTAGCCCTCCACATAGAGAACGTGCCGCCGCCGGATCATCGCGTTCAGGCTTTGCTTCGCAGCCGCTCGCGCAGCTTGTGGCGCTGAACCTTGCCGGTGGCGGTGCGCGGAAGATCAGCGACCGCCTCGAAACGCCGCGGCCGCTTGTAGCCCGGCAGTACCTGCGCCAGCCGCTCGCGCGCCGCAGCGGTCGCCACCGCGCCATCGACGCCGGGCGCCGGCACGACGTAGAGCACGATCTCGGCCAGACCGATGGCGTTCTCGCCCAGCACGGCCGCGCTTTCGAGGATCGAAGGAATGCCCGCGAGCGAATCCTCGATCTCGGCCGGCGAAACCCAGAGCCCCGACACCCGCAGCATGTCGCCGCTGCGGCCGCGGTGGTGATAGAAGCCGTCGGCGTCGCGTAAGTATTCATCGCCGGTGGCAAACCATCCGTCGGATCGGAAGCGATCGTGCGGCCGTTGCGGCGGTGTGCCCGCAACCTCGTCGGCGGAGCGATAGCCCTCGCAGACCGACGACATCCGCACTTCGAGACGTCCCGGCGTGTCGGGCGCGCTGATCTCCGCGCCATCCCCATCCACGATGCGCAGCGCAACACCCGGCATGGCAAGCCCCGAGGAGCCCGGCTTGCGGCGCGTGGGCGTGTTGCCGATCACCATATAGACCAGTTCCGAACAGCCGAGCCCATCGAGAATGGGATAGCCGCCTGCGGCCTCCCAGGCATTCCAGATTTGCGGCGGCATCCGTTCGCCGGCGGAAACGTAATAGCGCAACGCACGGAACGGCGCGGTCGCCGCAAGCCCCGCCTCCAGCAGCCGGTGATAGACCGCCGGCACGCTGAGCAGCACCGTCGGCTTGAACCGGTCGACGGTTGCCGCGACGCTTGCTTCCGTCGCCCAATGCTCAAGGAGAATGTTGCCTGCACCCATGCGCAGCGCCGCGAACATGTTGCCGATGGCATAGGCGAAGTGGAAGCGCGAGGTGGCGAACAGCCGGTCGTCCTTGGTGCAGCCCAGCACCTC
>JAFKKQ010000069.1 GCA_017304505.1 Hyphomicrobiales bacterium
TCGACTGGCGCAACGACGGCGCGAAGTGGGGCGGAGTCGCCGACGTGCTCGATCCCAAACTGCAAACCGCGATCACCGAACTGTTGATCGTCTGGGCGGACTGCGAGGAGCCGCCGCCGCGCGGTGTCACCGGCACGCCTTCCGTTCGACAAATCTCTATCGCCCGTTCGGCTTCCTCTATCGTTCGTGGCGTGACCACGCCCAACGGCAGGATCTGGTAGTGGGAAGCATCGGTGGCATAGCGCCCACGGCTGAAGCGGTCGAAATGCACGCCGCCACCGATCTCGGCCTTAAGCCGCCGCTCCAATCCCGGCATCCGCCGCTCGGCCACGACCATCTCCCACTGCCCAACATGGAATCCTTCCGCGTCAGTCCAAGACCGATGCGGCCGCACCCTGGATGCATCTGTTTAGGCTGACATGACAATAGGGATAACACGCACCGGAATGGGCTTGACCGCGGTGCAACATTCCGGTTCAACGCCCTGGCTGGGCCCCCAGGGCCCTTAAAGAACAATCCAGCCGCCATAGGAGCCGTCGATGGCCCAGAACTCCACGCGCCCGGTTGGGCGCCATTTCCTGCAAATTCCGGGGCCGAGCCCACTCCCCGATCGTGTGATGCGCGCGATCGACAATCCGATCATCGACCATCGCGGTCCGGAATTCGCCAAGCTGGCCAAGCGCTGCTTCGACGGCATCAAGACGATCTTCAAGACCACCAACCCGGTCATCATCTACACCGCCACCGGCACGGGCGCTTGGGAAGCCGCACTGGTCAACACGCTGTCGCCCGGCGACCGCGTGCTGATGGCCGAAACCGGCCAGTTCTCCTCGCTGTGGAAGAAGATGGCGGAGAACCTGGGCCTCAAGCCCGAGTTCATTCCGACCGACTGGCGCACCGGCGCCGATCCGAGCGCGGTCGAGGCTTATCTGCGCAAGGACACCAACAAGGAGATCAAGGCGGTCTGCGTGCTGCACAACGAGACCTCCACCGGCTGCCTGACCTCGATCAAGGACATCCGCAAGGCCATCGATGCGGCCGGACACCCGGCGCTGCTGATGGTGGACACCATCTCGTCGCTCGCTTCGGCCGACTATCGCCACGACGAATGGGGCGTCGACGTCAGTGTCGGCGGTGCACAGAAGGGCCTGATGCTGCCGCCCGGCATGTCGTTCAACGCGGTGAGCGACAAGGCGCTGGCCGCCAACAAAACCGCAAAGCTGCCAAAGTCGTTCTTCTCGTGGCAGGAAATGATCAACATGGGCAAGCAGGGCTTCTTCCCCTACACGCCCGCGACACAGATGCTGTACGGCCTCGCCGTCGGCATCGACATGCTGCACGAGGAAGGCCTCGACAACGTGTTCGCACGCCACGACCGCCTCGGCGAGGCGACGCGGCGCGCGGCGCGCGCCTGGGGTCTCGACATCCTGTGCAAGGATCCGAAATTCCACTCGCCGACCATCACCGCCGTACTGCTGCCGGAAGGCCACAACGCCGACCAGTTCCGCAGCCTGGCGCTGGAGCACTTCAACATCTCCTACGGCGCGAGCTTCGGTCCTTACGCCGGCAAGTATTTCCGCATCGGCCACCTCGGCGACATCAACGAAGGCACGCTGATCGGCGCGCTCGGCATCACCGAAATGGCGCTGGGCGTGGCCGGCATTCCGCACAAGAAGGGCGGCGTGCAGGCGGCGATGGACTACCTCGTGTCCACGCACACCGGCGCCAAGCGCGCCGCGGCGGAGTAGTTCAGAACTGGTCGAAACGCGCGAGCCGCTGCGCGATTTGGCTGACCGGGCAAGCCCACCACGACGGCATTGCAACAACGACAAAGGCCGCCGACAGGACATGTCGGCGGCCTTTGTTTTGACCAGCCATTCGATACGATCGCCAAAACATCAGCGTGCTAATTAATCAAATTATTATACGGCGGACAGTAGTGCTGTATCGGTGGCGGCGGCTGCAAGGCATGCTGGATGATGCCATTGAGCTGGTCGATCTGCCCGACATTCGTATATGGCAACCCGTTGTCCCGCGGCTCGCCGTCGAAGTACCAGCCATAGAGCGGAAACGTGACCTGCGCACCGGTATTGAGGATGGTCCCATCCCAGGCGACCGGACCGGTCGCGCCACCGCCCACGGCGAAGACGAAGGCGGTGCCGGGTTTGTAGAGCGAATAAGTCTTGCCGTTCACCGTCATGGTCAGCGCGCCTTCGACGAGGATGACGGTGACCTTGCCGTCCGCCACGATAAGATCGACGATCGTGCCGCGCACACCCAACGTCCCGACCGGAGTCTTGATGACGTAGTGGCGCGGGTCCTGCGATCCCGTCACGAAGCGGAATGCGCCCTGCACCGCGTTCAACACGACCTGACCGGTGCCCTTGGACGGATTGTAGACAAAGCGATCAAGCGTCAGTTCTGCGCGCGGGCCGATGGTCAGCGATGTCTTGTCGAGGAACAGGACCTGAGCCGTGCTCTCGGCTCCGGTGCGAATGTGCTCATTGCTGAACAGGTCGTTGCCGACCGCGATCTGTTGCGCGTTCGCGCCGGACACGCGCTTCACGTCGTTCTTGACGGCGGAAGCAACACCGATCTTCGGTGTGGCCGCCTGCACGCTTAACGTGAGGAGCGGCAAAGCGAGAACGGCCATCAGAATGCGATTCGCAATACGCTTGGTCATGTCGACCCCACTTGGCTCTCCATACTATAGTCTGCCCCAGAACCGCCGACTGTTACCGATTTGCATCACCCCCTAGAATAAGTTTACCGGATTTTAATGGAGTGGGGGTTGCCGGATGCCCACGGCCTGAATCTCTGCTTTAGTTGCGGTGTGTAAGTAGTAACAGTTGAGAAAAGCCGATGAATCCGGGGCTGTATTTCAGCGGACTTCGTAGGGCGGCACTCGCTATTACCGTGCTGGCCGGTGCTTTTATTGTCCCGGCAACCGGCGGCAACGCGGCCGCCGACGAGCTCGACTCCCTCTACTCAAGCGTCATCCGACGGCCCAACGATTCCGAATTAAATCTGCGGTTCGCACAACTCGCCGAAAACGCGGGCAAGCTGCGCTGGGCCTTGTCCGCTTACGAGCGCATCACGCTTAACGATCCGAATAACATCGAAGCGCGGCAGGGATTGCAGCGCATCCGCCGCAAGCTGCAGCCCAGCACCACGCTGCTCACCGTGCAACTCGGCGCACAGTACGAGTCGAACCCGAACTATTACATCGGCCCCCGCCGCTCGGAGCTGCAGATGCTCGGCTCGGCCGTGCTACTGGACGAGCGCGCGTTCAACGGCATGCGCTGGCGCACCAATGCATTGGCGGCAGGCGTCGTCCACCAGCACGAGGATCAACTCAACTACGGCATTCTCGGCGGCGACACCGGCCCGGTGCTGGACGCCTTCGCCGGCTGGTCGTTCCGCCCGGCGATCGGCGGAAACGTCTCTTATTTCGACGACCGCTTCTACTACGGCGAGGGCGCCCTGAGCGGAACGTTCGAGAGCATCTTGCAGGGTATGTATCGCTCCGTGACCGTCCGCGGCGCGTACCGGTCCTACGGCGACTTCTTCCCGTCGCAGGAAGGCTTCTATGTCGAGGCGCGAGGCAAGCTCGCCGTGCCGGGCGTGATTGGGCCGGGCAGCGTCGCCATCATCTCGCCGTGGGTGCTGTGGAGCGATATCTCCGGCGTGTCGTCGGTCGTGGTCCCGATCGTCACCGAGTTGCAACCCGGCGCCTACATGGAATGGGGTGGCCGCTTTGAGATCATTCGCAGCCTTACAAGCTGGATGGTCGCGGGCCTCAACATCAGCGCCAGCCAGCGCGACTACCGCACCGACATCGTCGTCGCCACCGGCGACAAGAGAAGCGACACGATCATCAGCCCCGGCGCATCGCTCACCTTCCCGAACCTGTTCGCCTACCAGACCGACCTTCGCCTCGACTACCGCTACATCACGGACCGGTCGAACGACGCGACGAAGCGCTTCAACGATCATATCGTGACAGCGTCGGTCATCACGCGCTTCGATCCGACAGCACCGCCGCCGTGGGCCATAGCGGGACGGTAATCGCGGTCTGATCGACCGGCGTTGCGCCCCGCTGCTATTGCGGCTGGATGCCGGCGTCCTTGACGACCCTCGCCCATTTGACGATTTCCGAGGCAAGAAACGCCTTCATCTCGTCCGGCGTGCTGGTGCGCGGCTCGATCGCCACGGCCTGCAGCCGGTCACGCACATCGGGCCGCTTCAGGTAAGGCATGAGCACGCCGTTGAGCTTGTCGACGATCGGCTGCGGTGTGCCCGCGCGGACCACCACCGAGAACCAGCCGTTGGCGGAATATCCCGGCAGGCCGGCCTCCGCGATGGTCGGAATCCCACGCATGGCCCGGATGCGGCTCGATGACGTGACGCCGTAAGCCTTCAATTTTCCGTCCTGAATCAAGGCCATGCTGGCCGCAAGGTCGACCATCATCATCGGAACGCGCCCGGACACCACGTCGGTCACAGCGGCCACGCTGCCGCGGTAAGGCACATGCTGCGCCTTGGCGTCGATCATCTTCAGGAACATTTCCATGAACAGATGGTGCGGCGTCGACGCACCCGAGGTGGCGTAGCTGATTTGGCCGTTCTTGCCCTTGATCAGCGCGATCAGGTCCGGCAGCGTCTTGGCGCCAAGCGACGGATTGGCGACCAGCGCGAATTGTGCCGAGCCGACCAGCCCGACCGGCGCGAAATCCTTCACCGTGTCATAGGGCAGCTTTTTGAACACGCTCGGTCCGATGGCGAGCGTGGTGATCGGCGCAAGCAGCAGGTGATAGCCATCAGGCTCGCTGTGAGCGACGGCATTGGCTGCGATCTGCGTCGCCGCGCCCGGCCTGTTCTCGACGATAACCGGCTTGCCGAGCTTTTCGCTCAACTCCTGCGCCAGCATGCGCGCCAAAATGTCGGTACCGCCGCCCGCCGGAAACGGACAAAGAAGGGTGACGTTCCTCGCCGGATAATCATCCGCCCGGCCGACCTGAGCATCGGCGACGATGAATCCGAGGCTAAGGCAGAGTACGATCGCAATTGCCCGCATGGCCTTGTCCGTCCGTTGTCGCGCGTATGCTAGGCCTCCTCGGAGGCGGTGCCTAGGACGTGGCAGGCAACGGCAAGCCGTAACGACAAGTCGTGCGGCGGAAAACGGATCGCGGATTTACGCCGCGACCTTGACGTACTCGAAATCGCCCGGCCGGTTGTCGATGCCGACCTTGGGCGGCGAAATCCACGATGCGAACTTGCCGGGCTCGGTCACCGGCCGCATCAGCGATTCGATGAATGCGCCGTCGGCGGCCGACGGCAACCACTTGTCCTTTTCCTTCACCCAGGTGGCGGCCTCGATCAGCACGCCCGTCGGCGTCGCATAGACGTCCTTGAATTCCCCGATGGCGCGGTGGAAGGCGACATTCGGCAGCGTCAGCCGGTAGCCGACTCCGGCGCGCTCGATGATCTTGTTGAAGCGCTCGACGCCCTTGGCGCAGTCGCGCGTGTAATCGTCGCGCAACCGCATGTTCAGCGCGGTGAGCGCCGGCTCGTCGACCAGCCTGGCCTCGCCGTTGACGAGCTTCAGCACCGGATAGGTGACGTTCTCCAGCCGGTGATCGTCGTCGAGCGCCGCCTCGCGGAAGCGGCCCTTCAGGCTGGCGTTGAAGCAGTTGGCGGCGTTGGTGGAGACTTCCGAACCGAACAGGTCGAGCGACAACGAATAGTGCAGGTTGAGCTTCTTCTGGATGGTCGGCATGTCGATGACGCCGAGCGCCCGCACCTTCTCGATGTCGCCGGCGTCCTCGATACCGGCCGCCTTCATCGCCTCGCAAGTGCGCTGCACGACGCGGCCGATGCCGGTCTCGCCGACGAACATGTGGTGCGCCTCCTCGGTCAGCATGAACCGGCAGGTGCGCGACAGCGGATCGAAGCCCGACTGCGCCAGGCTTTCGAGTTGCATCTTGCCGTCGCGGTCGGTGAAGAAGGTGAACATGAACAGCGACAGCCAGTCCGGCGTCTTCTCGTTGAAGGCACCGAGCATGCGCGGCGCGTCCTCGCTGCCGGAGCGCCGGCGCAGCATGTCGTCGGCCTCGTCGCGGCCGTCGCGGCCGAAATACTTGTGCAGGAGATAGACCATCGCCCAGAGGTGGCGGCCCTCCTCGACGTTGATCTGGAACAGGTTGCGCATGTCGTAGAGCGACGGCGCGGTCTTGCCGAGATGGCGCTGCTGCTCGACCGAGGCCGGCTCGGTGTCGCCCTGGATGACAACGAGGCGGCGCAGCATGGCGCGGTATTCGCCGGGCACCTCCTGCCACACCGGTTCGCCGAGATGCGCGCCGAATGGGATTTTCCGGTTCTCCTCGGCCGGCGCCAGCAGGATGCCCCAGCGATATTCAGGCATCTTCACGTAATCGAACTTGGCCCAGCCCTTGGGATCGACCGACACCGCGGTGCGCAGATACACCAGCGATTCCTGGAAGCCATCCGGCCCCATATCGTTCCACCAGTCGATGTATCCCGGGTGCCAGCCCTCCAGCGCCTTCAAGACGCGGCGATCCTCGGTGAGGTTGACGTTGTTCGGAATCTTCTCGCGATAGTCGACGTTGATCGTGTCCATCATCGCACGCTCCCTTGATCCGTTTCGCGGCGCCGTCATGCCGGTTTGGCAAGCGATGACAGCGGCCAGCCTTCACACCCGCTTCATATCGAACGCCGGCTTTTGGCCGGTGCCGTAGCGCCGCAGGGCGCCATCCGGACCGACGGCATTGGGGCGCTGGAAAATCCAGTTCTGCCATGCCGTCAGACGGGCGAAGATTTTGGTTTCCATCGTCTCCGGCCCGCCGAAGCGAAGATTGGCCTCAAGGCCCGTCAAGCCGTCCGGCGAAAAGCTCGAACGCTCCTCCAGGAACATCCGGATCTCGTCGTCCCAGTCGATGTCGTCGAGCGCGAAGGTGACGAGGCCGAGTTCCTCTGCCTGCTCGGCGTCGAGCCTTTGCCCCACCGCCCCACGCGCGTTGTCCAATGATTTAGGTTCGCCAAGAAAACGGGTGGCGAGGCGCGACAGGCCGTTGCTCATCGGATACCGACCATCGACGTTGGCGCCCCCGAGAACGATCGTTGCCGGCGGCCGGTTGTCGCCGTCCATCGCACCGTCCAGCATGTAGGCGCGGTCGGACGCAAAGATCAGTTCGGCCAGCGTGCCGGCGAAGCAGGAGCCGGGCTCGATCTGCGTCACCAGCGAGCGCGACGTGAGGTCCACGCGCTTGAGCACGCGCTTCCACTTCAGCGTCACCTCGCGGGCCAGCCAATGCGTGGCATTCGCTTCAAGGAAGGCGTCGTAAGCCAGTACAGCATCGGCATCGCCCTCCGACTTGAAGACGATCACCGCGGTTTCCAGCTCGTTCAGCCGGATGTCGAGGATGGCATCGTCCAACTCTCGCGCCAGCCGCAAGGGCCAGAACGCCGCGCCTTCCGCCACCATGTCCTCGACAGATTGCGGCGGCGCGTTCTCCGGTCCCCTCACCGTGATCGTGGCAAGCCTGCAGTCGGGCGAAAATTCCACCGACACGGCGCTGTATTCCACGCCCTGCTCAGTGCGGCTGCGGACAAGCGGCGTCAGCGCAATGCCTTTCGCCTCCTTCGGCCGGTCGGACCTCGCCGCGAAATCGCGCGCGCATTCCGTCACCGTGTCCTCAAGCTTGGAGTTCGACACCACCTCGTCGACCAGCCGCCAGTCGGCCGCGCGCTTGCCTTTGACGCCCTCCTCCGTCGTACAGAACACGTCCGCCAGGTCGCGCCGCACCTTTCGCTTGTCTGTGATGCGGGTGAGCC